>NZ_JAPTGC010000008.1 GCF_026891935.1 Methanocorpusculum vombati
ACCGTACCGACTACCTGACCGCCCTCCTGCACACCACCATCCACGGAGAAACCGCACGGACCCGCACCGCACCACCGCCTGCAACCGCAGCCTGGATCGCGGCAGTCCGCGACATTGCCGAAACACACGACGCAGTTCTTGCCGCAACCCTGGAAGCCTTCGACGACCTCGCCTTCCCCGTCATCGCCATGCGCGGCGGAAAAGACGCACTCGCCGCACTCCGGCAGGAGATCGAAGCATCCGTACTTGACCGCTGCGGCGTCCTCCCCGGAGCCGGAGACCTCGAACTCTGGATGAACATCTACCAGAACCTCAAACGACCCGAACTCATCCGCCACCGTACCGAACAGCTCGCCGCAGAGTTCCGCCGAAGCCGGGAGGATGGGCACTGATTGCATTGATTGCATTGATTGCACTGATTGCACTGATCTAAGAAAGTGGGGAATCCCCGGCATGGGCACGATGGAGAAAGGAAACACGAATCCACGCGAATCTCGCTCGCTAACGCTCGCTCCGCGAATCGCGTTTGCGTTTCGTCGCTCGCCTTCCCGCCGGAGCCGGCGGGTGGCGTTGCTATCGCAAACGCGACGGCAAACGCTGGACGGCGCCATTCGGGCGCCGCCAAGGTTAAACAGGATTTCTGCGAATTATTCCTGTCCTAAGGATGTTGGGATTTCTCCTTTGTACTGCGTCTACGGAAGGGAAGCTTGGAAAACTTCGGCGGCGCCGAGGTTAAACAGGATTTCTGCGAATTATTCCTGTCCTAAGGATGTTGGGATTTCTCCTTTGTACTGCATCTACGGAAGGGATGCTTGGAAAACTTCGGCGGCGCCCGAATGGCGCCGTCCAGCGTTTGCCGTCGCGCTTGCGATAGCAACGCCGCCCGCCGGCTCCGGCGGGAAGGCGAGCGACGAAACGCAAACGCGATTCGTGGAGGCAGCGAAGCTGCCGAGATTCGTGCGGATTCGCGTTATTCTTTCCTCATCCTACCCCTGTGAAACCCTCAGAACAACGGAAATTCCCGCAACCAGCCGCACATCAAAACCCCGGAACAACGGAAATTCCCGCAACCAACCCACATCAAAACCCTCAGAACAACGGAAATTCCCGCAACCAGCCGCACATCAAACCCTCAGAACAACGGAAATTCCCGCAACCAGCCGCACATCAAAACCCTCAGAACAACGGAAATTCCCGCAACCAGCCGCACATCAAAGCCCCGGAACAACGGAAATTCCCGCAACCAGCCGAACATCAAAACCCCGTAACAACGGAAAAACCACACAAAACCCCCAAAGAACCATGACACCACACGCCCCCCGCATCCACACCGGCGACTACCTCGCCTGGTACAAACACATCACCGGTGAATGGCAGTACGACTTCTCCGCCGGAGAAATCCGCAACACCCGCACCGGCAACCCCGTACCATTCCGCACAAACGCCGACGGCTACCTCATCACAACCGTCCGCGTCCACGACAGAAAAACCACCATCCTCAAACATCGCGCAGTATGGATCGCCGCACACGGCATCCTCGCTCTCCCCCTCGACTACACCCTGGAAATAGACCACATCAACCACGACCGCACCGACTGCCGCATCCACAACCTCCGGCTCGTCACCGTCGCAGAAAACCGCCGAAACTCCCGCAAAAAACAGGGACCCGTACCGCCGGACACCGTTCGCCGGATTCGCACGCGCTACGCCGCAGGCGGCATCAGCATCCGCGCACTCGCCGCAGAGCACCTCCTCTCCCCGGCAGCCGTATCCCGCATCGTCCGAAACCGCACCTACACCGGGGTCACCCCATGACACCCGAAACCGACCCCGTCTATCAGATAACCGACTACACCTGCACCAGCTGCGGACGCACCTTCTCCCTCGGCATCTGGACACCGCCCGAACCCCCGGACCCCGAACCCCTCCTCACCTGTCCCCGCTGCAAACAGACCGCCGTACGCACCGACACCGCAGAAAAACACATCATCGAAGAGTACTTCCGCCTCAGAAAAGCCGTAAACATCATCCTCGACACCAGAACACGCGAACATCACCTGAGAAACGACCGACCATGACCCGCACCGCAACCCTCCTCAACGACCTCATCCTCCCGAAGTGGCCACGGCCCGCCAACCCCTTTGCCCGGGCCTTCTGGGCAGACCGGCTCGAACACGCCGCAGGCGAACTCGCCCGCATCTTCAACGAACAGTATCACACCGCCGTCAGCGAAATCACCGCAGGAAACCTCACCAGCCCCGACTACGAACTCCGGTTTCCGGTCATCCCCGTCCGGCGCGTGGACACCGACCGGCTCCGGCGCGAACTGCCGGCGGCTTACGACCGAACCGCACATCTCCGGGCGACCGACGCAGAGCACATCCTCGGCAGAGATGCACTGTATACCCTGTGCCGGAAAACCGACCCGGCACGCACCGCATCTCTTACCATCGTCACCATCGGAGACCTCGCCGGAATCCTCAGCCCCGCAGAACTCGAACCCTTTCTCCACACAGACCAGAAACCCGCACGCCCCGTAATTCTCCGGAGGGAAACCGCATGAGATGGTACCACTACCCCGAACTCGCCGACCGGGAAACCCTGATTGCCATGCTCCGCGCAGGACTCTCCGTCCGCGACATCTGTACGAACGTCGGCTGTACCAAGACAGCGGTCGCCTCGGCCATCCGCAACCACGGCATTCAGCGGCCTTTCGTAGAAGGACTCTCCGACGAAATGAAGAAAAAGCTCCGGCTCTGAACCGGGGAACACTACTTTTTTGTGACGGGAGAAATCCCCCTTACAACCCGGAAAACTTCCCGGAAAACCGGAAACTGCCCAGATTCATACCATCCCCCGCCCAACAGAATACGCAGAGACTGCCGCAGTGCAGCCTCAGGAGAAACAAAAAACATGCCACTCGACTTCACCCCGACTGCAATCGTGAAGAGCGCAAAACGCACCTTCACCGCACCGATCACCTCTGCCGCTACCTTCGACGCCGCAATCGCCGCGCTCAAGGCAGAGGACAATCCGCTCGGCGCATCCGCATACCAGACCGCGGGAGAAACCATCGACGGCGTCACCACCGCCGCCGAATCCTACCGGGCCACCATCGAATACGTAAACCCCCTTGGAAAAACCCTCGGCACAATCACCATCAGCGCCCCCGACCGCGACGCCTATGACGATATCATCGCAGAAATCCTCGCAACAACCGCCATCACCCAGGCCTACGGCGCAGACACAACCGCAAACCGCAACACCGCAAAAGACAGCTGGAACGTCCGCCTCAAAATCCACGACCCAACCGGCGAAAACTACTTCCTCAGCTTCACCAGAAAAGACCTCAGAATCAGCTCTTACGAGGCAGACACCATCCTCACCAAAGTAGACACCTGGGCAGACGGCGTAGCCGCACTCAACTAACCGACCCGCCCATTTTCTAACGTGGGGGTTGCCCCGTGCGGGGCAACCCCCACAGAAAATGACCGGCGCGGTCCGCTCGCGGGCTCCACCCGCTCGGACGCAGCAGCTGAACCGGAACGTCTGGAAAATAAAAACAAAAAAGGAGAAAAAATCATGGACACCCTTACTACCCTCCTCATCATCGGTCTCGCCGCACAGGGCATCGCATTCGCCGCAATCGTCCTCGCCCCGCCCCTCTACGCATGGGCGGACAGATGGCTTGACCGCACCCACCACAGCACCGCAGACGAACACCGGGACTAACCCTCCCGGACTTTTTTTGACCGCAAAACAAAATCCTGCTCAGACCTCAGATCCTCCCTCCCGCACCCGCACCGCAGAAATCCCCGCAAGCACATCACCCAGCCGGTAATACTCATCCGCCGCCATCTCCGCAAGCATCTCCCGCGGCACCATCGCCCCGAACTTCCACATCGTATCCGGCAGCTCCGGCAGCTCACCCGCAAGCACCGCCGCATCCGTCCGCGCCAGTTCCCGCAAAAGATCACCTGCCCGCACCGCCGCATCCACAGACTCCCACCCAAAGATACGTATCGCAAACGGATCAGAATGCATACTGAATTTTCCGTCCGGCAACCGGTTTTTTAACAAACGTACCAGAACCATATTTGCCCGTGCACCAAGAAACGTCGCAACAACCACCGACCAGCCGGTAACCTCAGGTTCTGCACGCACATGCACACACCCCGGCACAAAATCCTCCGGAAGCATCCGGATCAGACCCGCAAGCATCTCCTCCTGCTCCCGCGGCAGAGGAAGCAGCGTCCTCCCCCGCGCAAGAATCTGACAGACCGCCCCGCATACCGTAGGCGACACATCCGCCCCCCGCATACCGCTGCCGCTCCAGAACGGCCGCTTCACCCCGCCGCCGGAACCGCTCGCAGGCTCCACCAGCGCACGCTTATGCACATCATCCCGAAACAGCAGCCGCCAGTTTCTCCCGGAAAACGAAAACATCTTCCCCGGCTCGCTCCCCACAAACCGGGGATCCAGCGTACCCACCACCGTCCCGTCCGGCAGCACCGCAGCATACCCTCCCGCATCATGAATCACCGAAACCAGCGCAACCCAGTTCGACCTCCCCAGCTCCCGCTCCGCCCGCGGCCCGGCAGAATACAGATCCCCGTCGCAGACCAGAAACTCCTGCTCCGCAAGATACCCAAGCAGCCTCATCACCGTATCAGGCGGCACCATCGCAAACGGCGACAGAGAACGAAGTGCCCCGGCAATCGTCCTCCGCGACACCCCTCCCGGCCTGCTTTTCAGCAGAAGAAACAACTGCTGAACCATCACATGGTACGCATGTGCCGGAACCCGAAGCGGCTCAACCTCATGCCGCATCGCCGACTCAATCGTCGCCGCAGCAACCAGCAGATCGCACGGACTGTACAGAACAAACAACATCTCCGCCGCCCCTCCCCGCCTGCCCGTACGTCCCAGCCGCTGCAAAAACGACGCAACCGACCGCGGCGGCCCATACTGCACCACCAGATCCAAATCCCCAATATCAATCCCCAGCTCCATCGTACTCGTACAAATAACACACGTCCCGCCGCCCTGATCAAACGCCGCCTCCGCCTCCGCACGATCCTCCGCCGACACCGACGAATGATGCAGATACACCCCGGACACCAGATCCGAAAGCGGCATCATCAACCGCTCCGCCAAACTCCGGCTGTCCACAAACACCAGCGCCTTCCTCCCCCGCACCGCCTCTGCCACCGCCCGCACCTGGGCAGAAAACTCCCCCTCCACCACAAAAGAAAACCGTTTCGGCGTCGCGGGCGACGGAATCTGCACCAGCTGCCTTTTCCGTCCCGGACCCGACAACCATGCCAAAAGCTCCTCCGGATTCCCCACCGTCGCAGACAACCCGATCCGCTGGACCATCCGTCGTCCGGCCCCTGTCATCTCCAGCCGATCCAGCAGACACCGGAGATGCACCCCGCGATCCGTCTCCATGAACGCATGAATCTCATCAATGATCACAAACCGGACGGAAGCAAACGCTCCTCGTGACGCGGGATCGCCGAGCAGCACCTCCAGCGACTCAGGCGTCGTAAGCAGCAGATTCGGCAGCTCCCCGTCTGCGGAAAATTTCCACCGGTCACGGGCCGCCACATCCCCGTGCTGGGACGCCACCGTCAGTCCCGCCCGCCCGCACATCAGCAGAATCCTATCCTCCTGATCATTGATCAGCGCCTTTAAAGGCGACAGATAAATCGCCCCAAGCCCGGACGACCCCGCCTTCAGCAGCGCATCAATCACCGGAATAAACGCCGACTCAGTCTTTCCGCCCGCAGTCGGCGCGAGCACCACCACATCCGCACCATCAGCCACCGCCCGGCAGGTCTCCTCCTGCACCGGCCGCAGACCATCCCACCCCAGACCCGAAAGCAGCACCTCCTGCAAACTCGGATGAAACGACTCAAACAGCGTCATCAGATCGGAACACCGCATTCAGCTCCTCACGGAACTTCTCCGCCGACATCGCACCCACATGCAGCCGCACCGCCGTACCGTTGATAACATAGAGCACCCGCGGAATACTCGTAATCCCCAGCTGCGTCGCAATCCCGTGGTTGCGGTCAGTATCGCATTTGCAGAACTGCACCTCCGGAAACTCAACTGACATCTCCTCAAATATCGGGCTGAAATACCTGCACGGTCCGCACCACTCAGCCCAGAAATCAATCACCACCTTCGGTCTCCCCAGCGTCACCTCATTGAAATTGTACTCCGTCAGATGCACAACCGGCCACCCCTCCGGAGGCGGTATCTTCACTGCCATCTGTTCAAACCGTTTCCGCCGCAGCTGTTCCAGCTCACTATCTTCCATACCAGAATATGGGAAAACCAACCTAATGAGGATATGCCAATGACATAT
Source organism: Methanocorpusculum vombati (assembly GCF_026891935.1). Classification (NCBI taxonomy): domain Archaea; kingdom Methanobacteriati; phylum Methanobacteriota; class Methanomicrobia; order Methanomicrobiales; family Methanocorpusculaceae; genus Methanocorpusculum; species Methanocorpusculum vombati. The sequence goes on from NZ_JAPTGC010000008.1 coordinate 6,377, forward strand.
CGGAATTTATTTAAAGAAACCCATCGTATATCTTATCTCACTTACAAGAAGCGAGGTGGGGTAGTCAGGAGATCCCGACGGGCTCATAACCCGTAGACCAATGGTTCAAATCCATTCCTCGCTACTGTTTTTCCGAAGATTTTTCCAAAAGCACAATGCACTTAGTCTTACCCGTCCAACCTATCAGGCAATGACAGCATCCAAAATTCTTCTTCTCATCATCGACGGTGTGGGCGACCGTCCGTGCGACTGTCTCGGCGGAAAAACCCCGTTACAGGCAGCACACATCCCGAACCTCGACGAACTTGCAAAGACCGGCATCTGCGGCATCATGGACCCTGTCGCCCCCGGAATCCGTGCGGGCTCCGACACCTCCCACTTAAGCCTCCTTGGCTACCCGCCGCAGCAGTACTACACCGGCCGCGGCCCGCTGGAAGCCGCAGGCTGCGGCATACAAATGGAACCGGGCATGATCGGATTCCGCGCCAACTACGCAACCATCGACGACGCAGGCAACGTCATCGATCGGCGCGCCGGAAGAATCGCCGACACCACCGAACTATCCGCCGCCATCCGCGACGGCGTTGACCTCAGCAAATACGGCGTCACCATCCGGTTCGAACCCGGAACCGGCCACCGCGCCGCCCTCGCCCTGAAAGGCAGCGGACTCTCCGCTGCAGTCTCCAGCAACGACCCCAAAGCAACCGGAATCCCTCCCAAAACCATCCACCCCGAAGGCGAAGACACACCCGAAGCAAAATTCACCGCAGACGTCTGCAACGAATTCTGCCGTCAGGCAGCGGAAATTCTCAAAAATCACCCCGTCAACCTTGCACGCAAAGCCGCAGGCCAGAACCCCGCAAACGTCGTTCTTATCCGGGGTGCCGGTGCCATGGGCGTCTATGAACCCTTCGAGGAACGTCACGAACTCTCCGGCAGTGTCGTTGCCGCAGCCGCCCTCATCGCAGGCATCGGCAGCTCCGTTGGTCTTCGCCGCGTACCGGTACACCCGGACACCCCGCTTGCAGAACAGGTATCCCTCGTTTTGCAGGAACTTGCAACCCGGGACTTTGTCCTCTTCAACATCAAAAACGCCGACGAATACGGTCACGACGGAAAAGCAATGGAGAAAAAGGAATTTCTGGAAAAGATCGACAAAGAACTCCGTCCTCTCATGGAAATGCCGGACCTCATGATCGCCGTCTGCGGTGACCACTCAACGCCCTGCACCATCAAAGAGCACAGCGCAGACCCCGTACCCCTGATCATTCACGGTGACGGAACGCGGACCGACCACGTATCCTCCTACGATGAAATCTCCTGCGCTGCTGGAGCCCTCTGCCGGATACGCGGCGGCGACCTGATGCCGATCCTTCTGGACCTCATCGACAAAACCCATAAGTACGGCGCATAACGATTATTACATATATACAGGGTGGAGAATGGCAGAGGAAAAAAAACGGGTCATCATCGCAGAACCCATTCCCGAAAACGTCCTGATTGAAGCGGAGGAAGTTTTTGCCGGGGAAATGGAAGAAGAGCGCACAGCTTCGTCCCCTCTCCCCGCAGAAACGGAAGAGGTCTCTGCCGAAGAACCGCCGAAAAATGAAGAGTCCTCCGCCGTTGCCGCCATGGCAACCGCCGAACTCTTCAAAAAATGTATTCTGCCGGACAAAACCGAACTGCAGGAACGCATTCTCAAAACCAGAAACGACATTCTGGTAGGTGATCACTGCGACATCGGCTACGGTCTCTACGGGAACGACGTTGTCGTCTGCGAGTTCTGCAAACTGACCGGAGACGTCGTTGCCGAAGGCGATCTCCGCATCGACAACTTCTGCGAGATCAACGGAACCGTCATCTGCAACGGCGACGCCTATCTCGGTGAAGGCGTCAAAGTGCACGGCAAACTGACCGTCGGCGGAAACCTTGACATCGGTGACAACGTCACCATCGACAAAGAGTTCAAAGCCTTAGGCGACATCAGTATCCGCAACCCGATGCCGGTCATCCTCTATCTCCTCCTCTACGTCATGACAATGCTCCACCTTGACAACGAGGCAGAGGTGGAAAAAACCGTAAATGCCATCATCTCGGAAGCCAACTCCGAACCGCTTGTTCTCCCTCCCCGCACCACCATGGATCTCCGCTACTTCTCCGTATCCACCCCCATGGAAGTCGGTGCAAACTGCCGCCTGCACGGAAACATCAAAGCAAAATCCATCTCCCTGAAAAATGACGTGACCCTTTTCGGCGGCATTCACGCAACCCGCCGTGTCAAAATCGGTGAACGCACTGCAGTGCACGGTGATGTTGTCGGTCAGAACATCAGAATCGAACGCGGAGCAGACATCCTCGGCGATGTTGCCGGTGACAAGGTCTGGCTGCATGAGGATGCGCTGGTGAGCGGCATCATCCGTTCGCCCGGCGGTCTGACCATCGGACGGTTTGAGGAGAAAAAAGAATGAAATCGGTTGCAGAAATGCTGGAACTGGAAACCGTCCGGTTTCTGGAACCCGACTATGCATCGCTTGTGAACAACGGCGAACCCGGCGTTCTGATCTGCGAGGCGGAACCGACACCCGGCGGTGCCCGGATGCTGATTGATGAAGAGGAAAATCCGGTACTGCTCGCAGTTCGTGCAGGTGATGAATGGGTAGGAACCTCATGGAACTTCCGCAGCCCGATGGAACAGGAGTTTGCCCTCTTTACCGCGGCGGACGGCGATCTGTATCAGGAACCGCGTGCCGCAATTGATGATGCAGTGCGTGCCTGCTTTGCCGACATTCTCCGCGAGGAGATTGCCCCTGCCCGTGAAGACCTGCCGCCCGACAGAATTGAAAAGGTCCGTGACCTTCTGCACGAGGTATGGGGCCCGTCCGCCCCCGGTCTCTGTCTTGATGCCTGTGCCGGTTCCGGTATCGGATCCCTGATCATCCGCGAGATGGGAGGCCGTCCGATTGCATACGATAATGATCCGGCACTGCTTGCACTGGGTCTTGCCTCAGGCCGCCTCGCACCGGAGGATACCATCTGCATCGATGCAACGGTGGCGTCTGCATATCTGCCGGACGCGGAACGCGGCATGGGAATCATGTTCGGCCAGATGTATGTGTACACGCAGGATCTGTGGCGGCCCATCGTTGAGGAGCTCGCCGGCATCACCGCCGAGACACTGATCACGGTTGCAACCGAGGAAGAAGCACACTGGGTACGTGAGTGGGCAAAAGGGGTTGACCGCGAACTTGAGATCTGGGAAAATGACCGCGACCCGATTTACGACCGCTGGGTCTGTTTCGGGTAATAGGTTTCTTTACAACTTTTCGTTTAAAATTATTTAAAAAAAGATTTTTCAGGAATGATTATTCCTTTATCGTGATCTCAATGCCGCCGAAAAGTCTGGAGGAATGGTTGAATGCCCAGGCACAGACTGCGCCAACGATCAGACCGATGATGAGCCCAACTACTGCATAGATGACAATCAGCATAATAGTCTCCAGAAGACCGATGCCGAGACCCTGAATGATTCCAATCCTGAAGGAAAGTCCGACCATTGCAGAGATACCCTCAAGGAACCCGCCAATGGCACCGAGAACAGCAAAAATACCTCCAAAAACAAATGCGGCGGAAGAAACACCAACTTTCTCAATTCTCATGATTATACCGTAGTTACAATTCTCATTTTACGTATATATACTCATGGGTTTTCGGTTTTCAGCCCCTGGGAAAGGCAGGAAAGCAGAGTAACCGTACCGGTTTTGCTTAAGGGCTGGTTGTTGTTTCCGCATTTGGGCGAGTGAATACAGGCGGGACACCCGGATTCGCAGGAACAGCGGGACACCATATCCCGTGCGAGACAGAGAATGTCCAAAAACACCTCCGCCGCTTTTTCGGCAAGACCTACCCCGCCTGGAACACCATCATAGATGAAGATAGCAGCATCACCGACATCCGGATGGAACGGAGTGGAGACACCGCCAATATCAGACCGGTCACAGAGAACATGAACCGGCATGGCAGCAATCAGGGCATGTTCCGCACCATGCAACGCCCCGGCAAGATCCGCAGGAGAAATCTCATCACAGCACTCCGGAACGATCCAGCAGGCCTTGGTGGTAAACTCAAGCGGCGGAACGTCAAGGGAGTGGGTGGACACGATCTGATCGTACTCAAGAACCGAGTAGCCGATCATCTGAGAGCAGACGGAAACCGAACCGTAATGAACGAGCAGGTCTCCGTGCCGGCAGGTCTTCTCACGGGAAAGAATGCGGACATCGGTGACGGAGAGCGGACGGGTATGGTAGTTGTCCGTGATCTTTCTGACACGGACAATGAGACTCTTCCGGTCAGCCTCCTCCACCCGGTAACGGTCTCCCTGATGAAAGAGAACCGCACCCGGATACGCTTCGCGAAACATCTGTGACTCGTCCATCGTTTCCAGAACACGGCTGCCGTACATAACCGTACAGGTTCCGGACGTTCTGCCGGAAAGCGAAACCTGCTGTGCGGGGGGTTCGGTACCGCAGTACACATACCCTTTGGGGGTACTTGCAAGGAGATGTTCCTCCTTCAGACTGCGGACGATCTCGGCGGCAAACTCCCCGAAGTACTCAGCGTCGCGTTCCGTCCGGTAAGGAAGTTCGGCTGCGGCACAGAGGAGATGCTGCCGCAGAACATAGGGGTTTTCGAGATCGAGGATCGGGTGTTCGTAGGGCGCATCAAAGAAAGCATCCGGACACCGCATAAAATACTGATCCAGCGGGTTAAGATTCGCAACAAAGGTAATGAGCGCATCCTTCCCGCTGCGTCCCGCACGTCCTGCCTGCTGGCGGACGGACATCATCGTCCCCGGAAATCCGCTGATGATCACCGAATCAAGACTGCCGACATCGATACCGAGCTCCAGGGCATTGGTACTGATAACGCCTGCAATATCCCCTCCCTTGAGATTTTTTTCAATATCCCGCCGTTCCTTCGGACGGTAACCGCCGCGATAGGAGGAGATGCGGCCTGCGGGCATCTCCTCCCTGCACCGGAGTGCGGTGATCTCTGCCATGTTGCGGGATTTGGTGAAGCAGAGCGTCTGCATACCACTCTGCACCTGATCGCGGATGAGATCTGCGGTGGCGGAAAGACTGCTTTTGCCCGAACTCCACGGGTTGTACAGCCGGAACGTCTGTTGTGCCCGGGGAGAACCGTCATCTGCTATCTCCCTTGCCGCAGCGCCGGTAAGGGTCTTGGCAAACGAAGAAGCATCGCCGATGGTGGCAGAGGAAAGGATAAACTGCGGACGGGCATCGTAATACCTGCAGACACGCCGCAGCCGCCGCAGCAAAAGTGCAATGTGCGAACCGAAGATTCCCCGGTACCGGTGCGCCTCATCGATGATGACAAAGGAGAGATTTGCCCAGAAATCTCCCCACTGCATTCTCCATGCAAGAATCTGGTGCAGCTCGTACATGTTGGTGAGGATAATACGTGAACTGCTGCGGATCTTTGATCTGGCGTCGCGGGGCGTGTCGCCGTCATAGATTGCCGGGCGGGTTTTTGCGCTGAGTTCCTTGTCAAGCTTTTGCAGAACGGCAAGCTGATCGCGGGTCAGGGCTTTGGTCGGATAAATGAACAGTGCGGTCGCGTCCCGGTTCTGCATCAGATTTTCCAGAACCGGCAGGGTATATGCAAGAGTTTTACCCGACGCCGTAGGGGTGGTGAGAATGATATTTTCCCCCTGCATGATCGCATCATAGGAATCTGCCTGATGGGTGTAAAGCCGGATGTTTTGGCTCTGCAGGTACTCGCGGAGCGCAGGAGACGGCAGGACTGCCGGTTCTTTATACACAGCGGATCGTGCGGGGAACACCCGCGTATGCATCTCAGGCTCCATACACCATCTCCGTCTGTCTGGCAAGCAGCAGGGCAAGGCTCGTTACATCGCTGCGGTTGTGATCGACGATCTGTTTCAGAGGGGCAGGGTCGCCGGTACGCAGATACTTCTGATAATAGACGGGCACAAGGTAACCGGGGAGATCCTCTTCGCGTCCGCAGCCCAGTACATACTCCTCCACGGTCCCGAGACAGCAGTCCGGCAGATCGTCGCGGAACAGACGCCGCGCAGGATGCAGCAGATCAAAGTGCAGCGCGGGCCTGCATTCCCGTTCACCGTAGTAGGCAAGACGGCTGTTGGTGAACGGCAGGTCAAACGACCTGCCGTTGTAGGTAACAAGAGCCGGATGCGCCCGCATCATCTCCGCAACGAGTCCGAGGGCTGCGATCTCTTCACTAATATCACGGAGCAGATACTGCGTAACCCGGAGTGTCCGGCCCTCACAGACACCGCACCCGAAGAGAATGATCGGAGAATGTACCATGCCGAGCGTCTCAATATCAAAAAACAGCAGACTCTCCTTCGGCACAGCCGCCCCGAACCCGATCAGGAGCGGATCGGCACCGCGTCCTTTTTCCCGGAACAACCGGATAACCTCCCGCGGTGTACCGTTCTGAATAACCTCTGCGATCTCCTGCGCCTCGGACTTCCAGTTGGTGCGCCGGAGATCGGCAAGCGTCTGTATTCCATGTCTGCGGCACATTCGTTCCCGCGTCCCGCCGATACCATGCACGAGCGTAAGCTCGTGCATCAAACGGTTGCGCAGCTGTTCCTCGGAAACAAAAAACTCCGGCAGAGCATGTACGGACTCAATCGCAAGGCAGCAGCCGTCAGCCGTCGCAGCCTCAACTCCTTTTGGACCCGCACCGCTCTGCACGGCATTTGTCCTAAGGGACAGTGCCGGGATGAATCCCTGTTCTACCTGCATCATTTTCTCGTTCTCTCTCCAATACTGGTATTCATATGACGGTTTCGGGGTTTTTAATCGATCTTGACGGCGTAGTCTATATTAACGGAGAGCCGATTCCCGGCGCAGTTTCCGCATTACGGGAACTCCAGAAACGCGGCATTCCGTTTCGGTTCGTCTCCAACAACACACACCGGAGCAGGGAAACCATCCGGGAACGGCTCGCACGGTTCGGAGTTGACGTTCCCGCGGCATGGATATTTACGCCGCTCACCGCCGCGATCGCGTATCTCCGTGACGCGGGTGCCGGATCCTGCTGGCTTCTCGGCAGCCCTGACGCCGCCGCCGAACTCCGGAGTGCGGGGATCAACCCCTCCGATCCAAATGCATCCCATGTGCTGGTCGGCGACGTAAGCGATGTACTGGAGTACGACATGTTTGTTACAGGATTCCGGATACTGATGCGCAACCGTGCCGAACTTCTTGCCCTTGAACATGACCGTTACTTCAAAGGAAATGACGGACTTCTGCTCTCCGCAGGAGCATTTGTTGCGGCACTGGAGTTTGCCGCAGACGTATCTGCAACACTTCTCGGAAAACCCTCCGCGAAATTTTTCCAGGCTGCCCTTACTTCCTTAGGTCTCCCCGCCGGGGAGGTCGTCATGGTAGGCGACGATCCGCGTTCGGACATCGGCGGTGCCGCCTCCGTATCTGTACGGGGCGTTTTAGTTCTCACCGGCAAATTTGACGGCGTCCTTCCCGCAGATGCACCGGCACCCTGGAAAATACTCCCGGGACTCTCCGACATACTCTCGCTTACGCAATAAGGTAGCTTGGATCCTTCAGGGACGAAACCATGTTGCCGGGCGTTCCCGCAGCATACCAGCAGAGTTTGGAAAGCTGATTCTTGCGCTGAATCACCGTGTACTGGGCAGCACGTTCTGCCATTGAGGTTAATGCAATGCTTGTCATGATCAAACATCAGAGTGAGAGAATATAAACCCCGGACCGCGCGTACTGAAAGTGCCCCGGGCCCCCGGGGAAACTGTATCAAACACGTATCTTTACAACCCTCCGCAACAAATTAGATAGCAGATTTTCCATGCTTGAGATCAGCAATCTTCATGTGGAAGTTGGCGGACGTGAGGTGCTTCACGGCGTTAATCTGAAAATTAACGACGGTGAGACCCATGTACTTCTCGGACCGAACGGCTCGGGAAAAACCACCCTTCTGCGTACCATTATGGGATTTGGCAGCTCCCGGGTTACCAGCGGCAAAATACTTTTTAACGGCGTTGATGTCACCGAAAAACCGGTGCACGAACGGGCACAGCTGGGTATGGGCATCATGTTCCAGCGCCCGCCCACCATCTCCGGTCTGAAGCTCGGCAAGTTCCTTACCGCGACCACGAAAATCGACGGGGAACAGATTCCGGCCCTTGCAGAACGCATGCATATGACAAAATTCCTTGACCGCGATGTCAATGCCGGATTCTCCGGCGGTGAGATCAAACGCAGCGAAATTCTCCAGCTCATGGTGCAGGACCCCTCCTTCGTCATGCTGGACGAGCCGGAAAGCGGTGTCGATGTCGAAAACATGGCACTGCTCGGCACTGCTGCGGCAAGCCTTCTGGAAAAGGATCAGCACATGATTAACCGTACCAAGTCCGGTCTCATCATTACCCATACCGGCTACATCCTCGACTATATCGAAGCTGATGTCGGTCATGTGTTAATCGACGGTATGATGCGGTGCAGTGGCAACCCGCGTGAAATTCTCCGGAGTGTGAAAACATCCGGCTATAAGGAGTGTATTGCATGTCAGAAATGAACGGATTCGATTCCATCAGTACCGAGGACAAAGAACGACTGACCCTGACGGGAATCCAGACCGATTCCCTTGAAGGCCGTGCAGGGAGTTTCCTCCTTGTCAATGACCATGTTCTGCACGCAGGCTCCAACGCCGAAGGCGTTGAGGTCATGATGATCGATAAGGCCCTGGAGACGTATGCATGGCTTTCCGAGTACTTCTGGAACGTTGTCCCCAAAGACAAAGACCAGTACACGCAGTACGTTGCCGATCATCCCCAGCGGGGGTATGTCATCATCGCCCGCAAAGGTGCAAAGACCACCTTCCCCTTACAGAGCTGCATGTTCCTGCAGGGCGATACCATCCAGACCGTCCACAATATTGTGATCGCCGAGGAAGGGGCCGAGGTTCATCTGATTGCCGGATGCGCCAGTTCCCTGAAGACAAAAGAGGGAGCACACTACGGTATCAATGAGATTTACGTCGGCAAGGATGCGAAAGTGACCTCAACCATGATTCACACGTGGGGCGAGGAGATCGAGGTGTTCCCGCGGACTGCCTCTGTTGTTGCAGAAGGGGGAACGTTCATCTCGAACTATGTCTGTATGAAACCGACAAAGATGGTGCAGATGTATCCTACCGCCCATCTCCGCGGGAAGGGAGCGGTCGCCCGTTTCTCCAGTGTGATTGTGGCAGGGCCGGGTTCGCACATTGATGCAGGCTCGCGTGCGATTCTGGAGGCACCGGAGACGAGCGCCGAGTTAATCACCCGTGCAATTACGAACGGTGGTACGATCATCTCCCGCGGTGCAATCATCGGCGAGGCGCCGCAGACGAAGGGACACATTGAGTGCCGCGGTCTTATTCTCAAGGACGGCATCATGCATGCGATTCCGGAGATTGACGGACGTGTGGTGGATGTGGAGCTTTCCCACGAAGCGGCGGTCGGCAAGATTGCGCGCGATGAGATCGAGTATCTGATGGCGCGCGGTCTTTCTGAGGAGGAGGCAACCGCGACGATCATTCGCGGGTTCCTTGATGTGCGCATTGAAGGTCTGCCGGATGCGCTGCAGAAGCAGATCGATGATGCGATCGATTCTGCGGATCACGGATTCTGAGTATGAAAATATACGATGTGACCCGGACGCTTGCGTCCGGGATGTATGTGTATCCGGGCGATCCAGAGTTTGTACGAACTCCCCTGCGTTCAGGGGAGTCGTATATTTCCGCGCTGGCACTCGGGACCCATACGGGAACGCACATCGATGCCCCTGCCCACTATTTTTCCGGGGCGGCAGGAGTGGATGAACTGCTGCCCGAAAAGCTGTTCACCACCGCCGAACTGCTTTCCTTCGGCGGGCTGGTTTCCGAGACAACGTCTGCGGTTTTGTTCCGGTCGGGATATCGCGAGGGGGATGCCACGTATCCGCAGCTTTCTGAGGAGGAGGCATCCGCGCTTGTAGCGGCCGGAGTGACGGTTGTCGGGTGTGATACGCCGTCGATCGGAAACGATGCGGTTCACCGCATTCTGCTTGCGGCGGGGGTAATCGTGATTGAGATGCTGGATTTTGCGAATGTGGCTGATGGTGTGTACCGGATGATTGCCCTGCCGCTGAAGATTGCCGGGGCTGATGCGGCCCCTGCACGGGTTGTTTTGATCGAGGAGGAAGAATGATTTTGCATGATGCAGTTGTGCGCCTGCGTGAAGTTTCTGCGGGCGCGGGATGTGAGGACGGGGATCTGCGATACGCGCCCCTCCCGTCGCATCATATCTGCCGCTACTGCCGCGGCAGGTGCATGGGTGTTGAGTACGGGGGACGGGTTGCGGAGATCAGTTCAAGTGAGCCGTTTTCGGCCCGGATGCTGCTGGAGCATCTGTTTGATGCGCCGCTAAAGTCGGAGAAGACGCGTGCCGCCGCAGCAGGTGCGCTGACTGTTGCCAGTGGTTTTCTGATGCTGACGCGCAAGCTTGCGCCCTGTCCTACGGTGAACTTTGATGACTGTCTGGAGGAGCTTGTTTCCCGCTGCGCCGGACGGCTTGTCTATGTGATCGGGGATGATATTCCCGGACTTCGTCAGGCACTGTTTGTGGAGGAGGCTGAGCTGGTGGTTGTAACCGGGGATGCGTTTCTGACGGAGGATGGTCTTGCGGAGATTGAGGAGGCACGGACTTTGGGAAAGGAGATGCTGTTTCTCGGGCCGGAGTGGGCGGGGACAGCGGCGCTGCTGGGATTGGAACACTGGTGCCCGTACGGGACGTAAATCATTTTTCAACCCTGTCCCACATCTGAATATTTTTCCGTTTTGCCAGACCGATTACCAGATATATCTGGTTCAGAATGAAACTGCTCAGAAGATTGTCCGGTTTTATGAGAGAAAACAGCAAAATGACAACTCCGATCAGAAGAAGCGTTGTCCCGTACCAAAGTGACCAGAGGAAAAACCCGGTCAGAAGCAGAACTGCGGAAACCGCAAACAGGACCGGAGAGTACAGCAGCATCCACCGACGCCGCGGAAATACCTGTTTCCAGAAGACTGCACGCTTTTCATGGTATGCAGAGCCAAACAGGCGGGTACTGTTCACCAGCCCGTCTGCACGGCGGACCTTCTGGCGGTACTGGGCACGGAACGATACGGGCTGCAGTTCGTATGCGACCGCATCCGCCGCATATACGGCACGATACCCGTTGGCAATGCATGTCAGCGCAAGGTTTGCGTCATCAGCACCGATCGTTTCCTCGATATGCGGTACTGCTGATTTTTTGAAAGCGATCAGCGGGCCGTTAAAGTTGTAGGTGGAGTCAAGCTGACTGTCGTACTCACACATTTTCCCATATACAGACCGGTACGCACCCTCGGAACCGGTTACATTCTGTGACGAACCAACCGGAATCAGATCTGCACACACTGCCCCGATCTCCGGATCCTGCAGGCGGGCAATTAGTTTTGCAAGCGCATCCGGTTTTGTGGTAATATCAGCATCCGTGAAGATTACGAACTCGTCTGTGATTTGGGAAAGAACCAGATTTTGGCATTTGATTTTCCCCAGTCTTTCCTTTGGTTCAAGCACTGCTGCCTTTATTGGGCTGTCTTTGAGAGCTTTTTTTGCGGCATCACCGGTTGCCTTATCCGCGCCGTCATTTACCACGTATAGTGTAATCCTGTCTAAAGGATACGCGGCATGAAAAATATCCTCAATACGTGTTCTGACGAGATCTCCTTCATGATATGCATTCACCACAATACTGACTGCTGGGTATTCCAGGAGTTGGGGGGAGGGAGTAAAAGAAACTCCGTGGAGTTTTCGCAAATAGGAAAAATACGGATACGCGGCAGCACATCCGGCTCCGACTCCACATAGTATCAGAAGGACTGCTGCGGCAGATATCATGCTAATAATATTGTTATTGCCGGTTAAATGATTGTTCCGCTTTCCCCAATTACTTTATCTGATAAAGAACCCAGATTATAGATAGATAATTTCCTCTGTGATAACTTATGGATCTGAGTTTCTGGAACGATCGTCGATATCGTTATGGAATCCTTGGAGGGCTTGTACTCATCTTCACCGTACTTGCCTTCTGGATACGCATACTGCCGTTTCCGGACCTTGCCGGGACCGGCGATATGATCGCAGGACCTGATGCCTGGTACAACCTGCGGCTGATTGAAGTAGCGCTTGCAAACAACTTCGGATTTATCCATTTTGAACCGATGACCCTGTATCCTACCGGACAGGATATCGTCTGGGGTCCATTGTTCACCTGGATTGCAGCAGCGATTGCGGCACTTGCCGGAGCTGCAACCCGGCCTGAGGTCATTGATGCGGCCGGATGGGTGCCTGCCCTGATGGGTGCCGCAATGGTTCCGGTTATGTACTGGCTTGGTGCCAGAATCGGCAACTGGAAGACAGGACTTGTCTCCGCTCTGTTCATTGCCGTAATCGGCGGTCAGTATCTGTCAAGATCCCTGTACGGGCACCTGGATCACCACATCGCAGAAACACTGTTCTCCACACTGTTCTGTCTTCTCTATGTAGTGGCTCTGTATGCGCTCAAGGATCACAAAATCGATTTCAAAGAGTACGCAACCCTGAAGATTCCTGTATTATACGGAGTAATCTGTGGTATTGCCTACCTGCTCGGCCTTTTGACCATGTCAACCATGGTTGTGTTCGGGCTGTTTGCTGCGATCTTCACGCTGCTTCAGTTCATTATCAACCACCACTCTGGAAAACCAACCGAATATCTGCTTGTTCTGAACGTGATTACGTTTGCGGTCGTTGCTATCGGCATGCTGATCTACGGCATTCAGAGTGTCGACTTCAATTTCTACACTTACTCCCTGGGAGTACTTTGTGCTCATCTTGGCCTGATATTTGGAACGATCGTTCTCTATGCCATATCAATGATACTCACAAAGAAACAGTTCCAGTGGTATTATTATCCTGTCTCCCTTGCTCTGCTGGTTGTCATTGGCATGGGTATTACTGCAGGTGCGGCACCCTTGCTTTTCAACTCAGCGATAGGCAGTCTCAGCGGATTCTTCGCCACAAGTGCAGCTGGATCCACCATCGCCGAAATGGCATCCTGGTCCATACAGGGAGCGTTCAACTCCTTCGGCTGGGGCATCCTCTTGGCCGCAGGCGGATTCATTTACCTCCTCTACCGTGTATGGAAACATGAGGAACCCGGAGCACTCTTCGTTCTCATCTGGTCGGCGCTGATGATCTTTGCCACTATGCAGCACGTCCGCTGGGAGTACTATGTTGCAGCAAACATCGCGCTTCTTGCCGCAGTGTTTGTCGGATGGGCGATCACGTTTGCCGAAAAGGATCTTCTGCAGATTGCCGGAAGCAAAAAACAGGAAGAATCTGAAGACAAACCGGCAAAGAAAGGTAAAAAAGCTACTGCAAAGGCAGCAGCAGGCCCTGACTGGATTAAGGTAGGAACCTGCGCCATCGTTGCAGTTATCGCAATCGCATTTGTTGCAACCTCTGCAGTAACCGCAGTCCAGACCGGTGAGAGCTACGGCAAGTACGGTGGAACCGAGAAGGACTGGATCTCCGAATGTACCTGGATGCTTACCGGAACTCCGGAGACCGGCGTTGACTACCTCACCATCTACAACGGCGAAGGATTCGAGTACCCGTCAGAGTCCTACGGTGTCATGTCCTGGTGGGACTACGGCCATTATATCACCACCATTGCAGAACGCATCCCGAACAGCAATCCGTTCCAGTCAGGAGTGGCGGGCCCGTACGGTGCTGCTGCAGTACTGACCAGTACGAATGAATCTGCCGTAATGGAAAAACTGGATCACCTTGGCACCCGCTATGTGATGACCGACTATCAGATGGCAGGCGGCAAATTTGGGGCAATGGCAATCTGGAACGACTCAGTTGCCCAGCTCACCCCGTACTACTACACCTTCCTGCAGCCGAATAACAGCGGTCAGCTCTCCGGGGTACAGGCGCAGACACCCGAATATTACAACACCCTTACCGTCCGGCTTCAGTACTATGACGGTTCCATGACCAGCCCCGGAGACATCGCAGTTGTGGAAACCGACTCCTCGGCCAACTACAGCTACCCGGTCATCACCGCAGTCAAAGCCTACGCAACCGAGGCGGAAGCCCAGGCAGCCGCCGACCTGATCAATGCGGCGGGACCTGCAACGAAGCATGCATATGTGATTGCAAACCCGTCAAGCACAGCTACTGCCTATCTGCCGAGCACAACCGTTCCGGCACTGCAGCACTTCCGCTTGGTACATGAGTCCCCGAACTATGTCATGGCCAACGGTCAGTACACGACCCAGCCGATTGCAGGCGGCACCGCCTGGGTCAAGAGCTTTGAGTACGTGCCGGGAGCCGTGATCAAAGGAGACGGCATCATCGAAGTGAACGTTGTCACCAACAACGGCAGAACCTTCACCTACCGTCAGGCAAGCGTCGACGGACAGTTCGTTGTCCCGTACTCCACCTCCGGCAGCTCATATGATGTGAAGACCACAGGACCCTATACCATCGCCGGTACCGGTGAGACCTTCGAAGTCTCCGAAGAGGCCGTGATGCGGGGTCTTACCATAAACTGAACCGTATTCTGGAACATACCAGACCCCTTTTTTTAAATCCTGACGGACCGCAATCCACATCTTTATACCCCGGCATCATCCAACATAGTAGCATGAGCACTCCTGCAATCGGGCAGACGGTGCGGTACGGCAGAACGGGAACCGTCGGGAAGATCGTGGCATTCGTCGAGGAAAACGGATTCACCTTTGCAGAGCTTGACAGTACCGGTCTGTACTATCGTATTGACCAGCTCACTGCCATCAGTGAGGTTGCCCACAAAGAAACCAGGCATAGTGACTTCAGAAAAGATCTTGAGGAGGAACAGAAAAGATTCCGCGAGATGAACGAATCTGCCTGGCAGAATACCGATCAGAGTTGTGAAGGCGGAGGGTAATTTCCCTCCTCTCTTTTGAAAAATCAGTTTACCGGAATAGTCGTCAGTTTGACCGACTCAACACCCTTGAGTGCCATCAGCTTTTCTGCAACTTCCTTCAGCTTTGCCCCGTCGCCGCGGACCAGGATCACCTCAAGGCACCGCTCGTCATTCACGTGTGCATGCAGGGTGGACTGGATGGTTTCACGGTTCTCATGCTGAATCTCGGTGATCGTCTGCATCAGTCCGCGGTGATCATGATCATAGACCATGGTAATCACTCCCTGCCGTTCGCCTTTGACATCAGACATCCATTCATAGTAGGTAATGTAGCTGCGGATCGCATCACGGATACCTTCCGAGCGGGAAGAGTAACCGCGAAGTCCGATGATGCCGTCAAATTTGTCCAGAAGGTTCTGCGGAAGGGATATCCCTATACGCGATAAATCCGAGTCTCCTACCATAATATAGTATTATATCGGACTGTTCCTATTTTATTCTTCTTACGTTATCTTATGCAGAATGAGAATTCGTCATACGAAGTCTGTCCGATACCGGAAAACAAATCCGGCATGTTTTATCACACAAATATATCTGTTCGGAGGTAGATTATATAAGGTTGAGGAGGTTTTGGTTTCTTTGCATGATCCTACAATACCAAACGTAAATATCGGCGTGGTAGGCCACGTTGACCACGGGAAGACCACCCTGGTCAGCCAGCTTACCGGCTCATGGACCGACCGCCACAGTGAAGAACTGAAGCGCGGCATCTCCATCCGCCTCGGCTATGCCGACGCGACATTTTACAAGTGCCCCAAATGTGAGGGCGCAGATTCCTGGTCGAATACTGATACATGCCCGATCTGCGGCGAAAAACTCGAACCGGTACGGTCTGTCTCCTTTGTGGACGCCCCCGGTCACGAGACTCTGATGGCTACCATGCTCTCGGGTTCTGCAATCATGGACGGTGCGATGCTGGTCATTGCCGCAAACGAACCGTGCCCGCAGCCCCAGACCAAAGAGCACTTAATGGCTCTTGAGCTGACCGGCATCACAAACATCGTCATCGTACAGAATAAGATTGACGTGGTGCCCCAGAAACAGGCAATTGAAAACTATAAACAGATCAAAGCGTTCGTGAAAGGAACGGTTGCAGAAAATGCACCGATTATTCCGGTTTCTGCGCAGAAGAAGATCAACTTCGGTGTTTTGATCGATGCGCTGAACACCACAATCCCTGACAGGGAACGCGATGCTGATGTTCCGCCGATTATGCTGATTGCCCGATCCTTTGATGTCAACCGGCCGGGAAGTTCCTGGCGTGACATCAAAGGCGGAGTTATCGGCGGATCTCTGATCCGCGGCGTGTTCCATGAAGGCGACGACATTGAGATCCGGCCCGGCCGGCAGTACATGTCCGAGAACAAGGCAAAATGGGAGCCGATTACAACCAAAATTACCTCCATGAACAAGGCGTCCCACAAGGTTCCGGTCGCAACTCCGGGCGGTCTGTCTGCTATTGGTACGAAACTTGACCCGGCGATTACGAAAAGTGATACGCTTGTCGGTCAGGTTGCCGGTGCGGCAGGATCTCTTCCTCCGGTATGGGACAAACTGAAGTTTGACATGACCTTAATGGATCGTGTGGTAGGGTCTGCATCCGAACAGAACATCGACCCGCTGCGGCTGAAAGAGCCGCTGATGCTGTCCGTCGGCACGGCTGTCACGGTCGGTATTGTCATGGCGGCGAAGAAAAATCAGGCAGAGGTTATTCTCAAGCGTCCGGTCTGTGCGGAACTTGGGTCCCGTATTGCAATCAGCCGGCAGGTCGGTGGCAGATGGCGTCTGATCGGCATGGGTGTCCTGACCGAGTAACGGTTGTTCTGGACACAAACGCTCTGATGATGCCCGCGCAGTTCGGCGTGGACCTGTTTGAGGGTCTGCGCGAACTGCTCGGGGGATATGATGTACTCGTACCTGCCGAGGTGGTGTACGAGCTGCGCGGTCTTGCACAGGGACGTGGGAACAATGCGGCAGCGGCACGGTTTGGTCTGACGGTTGCGGCACATTGCACGGTTCTTCCTCCCTATGAGGATGATGTCCCGGTGGATGACAAGGTTATCCGATCCGCAGAGATGTTTAATGCTGTTGTAGTGACCAATGATAAAAAGCTGAAAGACCGCCTGCTCAGCCTGCGCATTCCGGTTGTTGTACTCCGGTCACGGTCCAGACTCGAGCTGATTGGAAAATAATTCGACGAGGAGCAAGGATATGTATTATAAACTGAAATTAAACGATAAGGTCAGAGTCCCGCCGGAACGTATGGGCGAGGATCTGAACACCGTCATTCTGGATGTGCTGCAGGAGCAGTTCGAGGGAAGCGTTGACAAGGAGATGGGTATCTTCATTGCCGTAACGGGTGTTGACCGTGTCGGCGACGGTGAGATCATCTACAGCGACGGCGGTGTGTATTATGACGTGGACTTTGAAGCGGTAACACTCCGCCTGTCCCTTCAGGAGATCATCGAAGGTATTGTGGTGGAGACGACAAGCTTCGGCGCGTTCATCTCGCTCGGGCCCATTGATGCAATGCTGCACATGAGTCAGATCACCGATGAGTACATCGATTATGATGAGAAGAACTCCCGTCTTGTCTGCAAAGACACCGGCAGAACGATTGCGGTCGGCGATACGGTGCGCGCCCGTGTGGTAGCCCTGTCACTGAACGAACGTGAACCGCGCGAGTCGAAGATCGGTCTGACCATGCGCCAGCCGGGCCTTGGTACGCTTGCCTGGCTTGAAGATGAGTGCAACCGTGAGAAGGCGGAGAAGGAGCGGAAGTAATGGCGCCGAAGCGGACACCAAAGAAACTACTGCAGGCATGCCGTACCTGCCACAAGGTGCTGGAAGCCGACAAGACGGTCTGCCCGGAGTGTCAGGGCAATGCCCTGACAACGGAGTGGTTCGGGTATCTGGTCATCATTGACTCCCGCCACTCGGATGTTGCAAAGAAGATGAACATCGAATACAACGGCCGTTACGCTCTTAAGGTTCGATAATGCTTGTTCTCCCGTCGGAACACCGGGGACTGTTCAAACAGCCCTTCGGCACCCTTTTTCCCGAATTTTCCGATGTTGTCCCGCAGCTCTCCGGCAGGATTGTCTGTACGGTGGGGGATGTTGTTACACACTCGGCGCTTGCCCGCGGTATTATTCCTGCAGTGGGTGTCATCGACGGGTTTACCATGCGCTCCCCGTATCTTGCGATGCCGGATGTCCCGCATCGCATTCTGCGTGTCAAAAACCCGGCTGGTGCGATCACGGATGAGCTGACGGCAGTGCTTGCCGAAGCCGTCAAAGCCGCCCCCTGTATGATTCTGGTGGATGGTGAAGAGGATCTGGCAGTTCTTCCGCTGATCGGACTTCTGCCCGACGGTGCTCTGGTTCTTTACGGTCAGCCGAACGAGGGTGTCGTGGTCTGTGAAGTGACGTCCGCGCTGCGGCAGCGCGCCGCTGATCTGCTGTCCTGTTTTGTATCTGTCTGACCGGCCTTTCTGTTTGGGATACCGGGGAAAAGAAAATGACGGAAGACACCAGTATTAAATATACTGCATTCCAATATTTGTGGGATATCGATGGAGATTAAGATCACCTCTAATACCAGAAACGAGCTTTTAAGCCGTAACGAGGTTGCATTCACCGCCATGTATGACGGCGCAACCCCTGCCCGTGCAGATATCGGAGCAAAAATCGCAGCTATGCAGAATACCCCGGTCGAAAACCTCATCCTCTCTCCGCTGAAGGGACGGTTCGGAGCAAGAGCAGTTATCGGTGTTGCACGCATTTACGACTCTCCGGAAGCACTGAAAGCAACCGAACGCGAATACCTGATTGCCCGCGGCCAGCCGAAAGCAGCTGAGGAGGAGTAAAACCATGGCAGCAAAGAAGGTAGTAAAGCAAACCCAGAAACGCAGTGAGCTCTACTCCGTTGACGGACAGGGAAAGGCAACCACCACGCACCGCCACTGCCCCCGCTGCGGCCCGGGTGTATTCATGGGCGAGCACAAGGACCGCTTTGCCTGCGGAAAGTGCGGATATACTGAGTTTAAGCAATAAAATACATTATTATGCCCGAAACAAGGGTTCTTGGCATTGAAGGGACAGCATGGAACTTCAGTGCCGCTGTTTTTGATGAGGATCTGGTTTGTCTTCACTCCTCACCATATGTGCCTCCGCACGGAGGCATTCATCCGCGCGAGGCAGCCCAGCACCATGCAGCGGTTGCTGCAGAGGTGATTGGAAAGGTTCTTGCCGAAGCCGGCGATGACATTGACGGTGTAGCGTTTTCAATAGGCCCCGGCCTTGGCCCTTCGCTCCGGACGGTTGCGACCGCAGCGCGGTCACTTGCCCTGAAGTACGGTGTGCCGTTAATCGGGGTGAATCACTGTGTGGCCCATGTGGAGATCGGCCGCTGGTACACGAAGTTTGCCGACCCGATCGTACTGTATGCGTCGGGCGCAAACACGCAGGTGCTCGGTTTCCTGAACGGCAGGTACCGCATCTTCGGTGAGACACTGGATATTGGTCTTGGCAATGCGCTGGACAAGTTCGCCCGCAGTCATGATCTCCCGCATCCGGGAGGGCCGATCATCGAGGAGATGGCAAAGAAAGGATCCTACATTCCTCTTCCCTACACGGTGAAGGGAATGGACCTTGCCTTCTCCGGTCTGATGAGTGCGGCAAAGGATGCAACCGCGCGCGGGGAGTCGATGGAGGATGTCTGCTGCAGCTTTCAGGAAACGGCGTTTGCGATGTGTGTCGAGGTGACGGAACGTGCACTTGCCCACACCGGTAAGGATGAGGTGATTCTGGTCGGCGGTGTTGGTGCAAACAGCCGCTTACAGGAGATGCTGCGGATCATGTGCGAGGAGCGCGGCGCGAAGTTCATGGCACCGCCCCGTGTGTACATGGGAGACAATGGTGCGATGATCGCCTACACCGGCAAAGTGATGCTGGAAGCGGGGTCAACGATTCCAATCGAGGAGTCGTTTGTAAATCCGGGTTACCGGTCCGATCAGGTGGAGGTGACCTGGCGGAGCGATGCCGGGAAACTGTTTGCACCCGGTCAGTCGGAGATTACGGAACGCGGCGCGGAGGCTGCGGTGGATCTTACCGGCGCGGACGCGGTGAAAACACGGCTGTCAAAAGGATACCGAGTACCCGCGCTGGATACGCATCTCATTACGGAGCGCACGCGCGCAGAGGCGCGGTGCATTGCAGCCGCGCGGCGCGGCGGTGTGCCGGTACCGGTGATCCGCGATGTTACCGGAAACGCGATTGTGATGGAGAAGCTGGACGGTGATGTGCTGAAATACATCATCAGTGACGAATACGCATATGCAGCAGGCGTGTCCGTTGGAAAACTGCACGGGGCAGGCATTGTGCACGGCGATCTGACCACTTCAAACATGATCTGGAAGGGCGGGCGCGTGTATCTGCTGGACTTTGGTCTTGCGCAGATGTCGGATGAGATCGAGCCGCGCGGTGTGGATCTGCATGTCCTGTTCCAGACGCTGGAAAGTACGACCTCAGCACCTGTGGAATTGAAACAGGCGTTCTGTGACGGATACCGGTCGGTATTCTCCGGCGCGGACGCGGTGATCGAACGTGAACAGGAGATCGAACTGCGGGGGAGATATCTGTGATCACGGTTGTTACCGGCAACAAAAACAAGGCCGCGGAAGTTGCTGCGTTCTTCTCCGGCATTACCGAAGTGACGCATGTTGCTTTCGACTGTATTGAACCGCAGGCAGACTCTGTGGAAGAGATTGCCCGCGCCAAGGCTGAACAGGCATATGCGGCGCTTGGTGTCCCGTTAATCGTGGATGATACCGGACTGTTCATCGATGCACTGTCCGGGTTTCCCGGACCGTTTGCCGCATACGTGCAGGACACCATCGGCAACGCTGGTGTGCTCCGGCTCATGGACGGCAGAGAGATGCGAAGCGCACACTTTGCAACCGCGGTCGCCTATGCGGATGCAAACGGCATCCGGGTATTTTCCGGCCGGGTTGATGGGATGATTACAACCGCAGAACGCGGAACGGAAGGCTTCGGCTACGATCCTATCTTTGCCGTAGGCGCAAAGACACTTGCCGAGATGTCGATGACGGAGAAGAACAATCTTTCACACCGGGCGCGTGCACTTGCAGCGTTCCGGGACTGGTATGTTGTGTCCGTGTGAGCGTAATTGTTAATATCATTCAGCACCCACACTATAGAACTCAATATAGGGGTTATTCATACATGAGATTCCCAGAAGCAGAGGCAAGACTTCTTAATGTGAAAGTTTGCATGAAATGCAACGCACGTAACGCTATCCGCGCAACCACCTGCCGCAAGTGCGGCTCCACTTCGCTCCGCCCGAAGAACAAGGAACGGAAAGCATAAGCGATTCAGTGTGTCCGTGCGGCCTCGTGTAGAACGAGGCGCAGCATACTCGCACCGATTATTTTTTTCTTTTTCAAAAAAGTTAGACTGAGTAGTACGTCACACGTTTTCCCTTTTCGCGGTACTCGCCCGCATAGGTGTCAAGGTTGCGTTTGTAGCCGATCCGATCCACAAATCCGAGATTTTTCAGCTCTTCACGCACGCGCATGACGTCTTCTTCATTTGCCCAGTCGGCGGTAAATACATAAATGACTTTGCGGTCGTCGCGCGAGTCCTCATTTTCCTTTGCGGTGCTCACCTTCGCACCGATGCCAAGCGTGCCGGCAACGGTGGCGTTGCGCACCTTCTGCCACGCGGCGTCCACATCCTCCGGCGCAAGAAAGATCAGCCACTTTCCCGCTTCTTCCGCCCCTGTTGCCCCTGTTTCCGCACCGGGACGACCCTGCTGAATCCAGTAGGACTTTGTGGTTTTCGTCGGAACAATTCCCTCACCTGCCGCATACAGTCCGGCAATGTCCGCAGCGGTTCCAAGCATCGCAAGAGCGGGAGCAAGCGGCGGATACTCCTCGGTGAATGCAGCGAGAAGTGTCTCGCAGCGTGCGGTCAGATCGGTGCCTGCCTCAACTTCGCGGTACAGGCAGGTCTCCTCCTTTTCCAGCTGCTGTTCCATGAAAATGGTGAACATCCCAAACGCCAGATCGGTCAGCTCCTCTGTCATGATCTCTTCCCCGGACTCGGTGATGCAGTCGTCAGACATATGTACCAAGAATATTGTCTGAGAAAGATGTTTAGGTTTCTTGTTGCGGCGGGGGGTGAACCTCTTACGCTTCAATCACCCCGTTTGCGTCAATTCGTGCGGCTGTACGTTCCAGGCGCAAAATAATGCTGCTCAGGATGCTGGAACAGACCTGCGTATCAGAAATTTCCACTTCCGCATCCGGAAAAATTACTCCGTGACTGCGGCAGTGATCCGTCCTCATCACGTATTGTGAATGCGGAGGAGATACGAAAACTTGTCCGGGAGATCCTCAGAGAGGAGATCGATAAAATCCGCTAGCTCCGGGTAATGCAGTCCCGATACACCTAAGAATATCCACCTCCGGGACACGAAACATATTATCTCGCGCGTATACATTAATATCTACAATGATATGGAAGCGTGACTTTGGCCTTCTCGCCCGCCAGATGGTGGCGTGGCTGATTATGGGTCTCATCTACGTCGTACTCTTCTCGGTGATCGCATGGTGGCTGGCAGGCACCGGTATGTTTGGTTCCTCTTACCTCTACCTGATCATCGGAATGGCAGCGGTAATGGCGCTGATCCAGTACTTCCTTTCGGACAAACTGGTGCTGATGTCAACCAGGGCAAAGGTTGTATCGGAAGACGAAGAGCCGAAGCTGTATGCAATGGTGAAAAAACTCGCCGATGAGGCGGATCTGCCGATGCCGCGGGTGGCAATCATGCCGTCTGCGGTACCGAACGCATTTGCGACCGGCAGAAGCCCGAAACATGCGGTTGTGGCAGTGACTCAGGCAATCCGGGGCATCCTCACCGATGAGGAACTGGAGGCAGTTCTTGCCCACGAACTCGCGCATGTCAAGAACCGGGATATGCTGACGATGACCATCGGCAGTTTCCTGGTTTCGATTGCGGCGATGATCATCAACAACGCCTTCATCATGGCGCTCCTCAGCAGCAACCGTGACAGCGAGAACGGCGGAGGAATTATTGTCTTCATCGTTGCCATGGTCGTGGTCGTCATCGTGTATATCGTGGGAACGCTTGTCACAATGGCAATCTCCCGGTACCGGGAGTTTGCGGCAGACCGCGGCAGTGCCTACATCACCCGCGACCCGGATGCACTGATCCGTGCGCTGAAGAAGATCTCCGGCAGAATGGATACGGTACCTCCGGATAAGAAACGTGAGGTCTCCGCCAACAATGCATTCTTCATCATCCCCGCAATATCCGGTGAGTCGGTGATGGAGCTGATCTCCACGCACCCGACCCTTGAGAAGCGTATCGCAAACCTGGAGAAGGTCAAGCAGGAGATGCAGGGATACTAATCCCTCCTTCTCTTGTTCTGAGAAATCCGGCAGATTTAATTACTTCAAAACGAAACATATGTGACGCAAAAGCACTGATGGTCTAGAGGTATGACTTTGGCCTTCCAAGCCAATAGCCCGGGTTCGAATCCCGGTCGGTGCACTCCCTTTTTGTGGGTATTTTCTTGGATTCGTGGTCTAGTGGTATGACGTCGCCTTCACACGGCGAAGGTCAGGAGTTCGAATCTCCTCGGATCCATTCGTTTTTCTGTCGGATTCAAAATTCGAAGAGACATTTCTGTATGTGAGGTACTCTAGGAATCGTTTGACCGCAAGGGATGCCGTTTTGGTGTCCCGCAGAGCAATGCCGATGTCGCGGTATGCAGGGACGTCCAACTCTTTTACCACAATGGTGTAGGGAATGCGTTTGAGGATCAACTCTGGCAGGATGCTGATGCCAAGCCCGCTTTCAACCATCGACATGATCGCGTAGTCATCCCAGGTGGTGAAATGTACTTTTGGCGTCAGATGATTTCTTTCAAAAATTTCTGATACTTCCGCCTTTGCTCCTTTTTCCAGAAGCATAAACGGATCGTCACAGAGTGCCTGAACCGGAAACCGGTCACAATCGGCAAACCGGTGATCTTTTGGCAGAATCACCCGCAGCTGATCCCGTTCGAGAAAGATCGTCTCCAGTTCTGGATGGGTGGGGAGACGAAGGAAACCACAGTCCACGCGTCCTTCCAAAATCCACCGCTCAATTTCCGTGTAGTCACCAAGCAGCAGTTCATAGTCGATGTTTGGATAATCTTTCTGGAACTCTTTGATGATGTTCGGCAGCCAGTGGGTTGCAACACTGGAAAAAGTTCCGATTCGGATGAGTCCGGTTTCCAACCCGTTCAGTTCGTCCACCTGCATCTGAAGTTTCTGATACTCTTCGCAGACCCGTTTTGCATGCGGCAGAAGTCTGAGTCCCTCAGAGGTGAGCCGTATTCCCGCACGGCTTCGTTCTAGAAGGGATACTTTCCATTCGGTTTCAAGGTCATGGATCATTCTGCTGATTCCTGACTGGGAACAGCCGAGTGTTTCGGCAGCTTTCGTGAAACTGCCCTGCTCAACTGTTTTGATGAATGCCTTATATTTTTGAATGTTCGTATCCATGCGGTTTTCGCCACCGATACATCCGTATTTGTAATCAAAAAGTAATAAAACATTTGATTTTGTAATTATTAAATAGCCAGAAAGAAATATGAGTAAGGGATGAAGAGAGCTTACGCGGCATATGTCGTTTCCCTGATCCTGTTCGGCTTAAACGGAGTTGTAGCGAGTTACATCTCTCTTCCAAGCGATGAGATTGTATTCCTGCGAACGTGCATAGGCAGTGTTGTACTGCTTGCGGTGTTTCTTCTTCTGCGGGAAAAATTTACGTTTCTTCAGTATCAGCGGGATTTTATCTATGTTGCCGTGTCCGGTATTGCGATGGGGGCAAGCTGGATATTTTTGTATGAAGCGTATCAGCTGATCGGGGTGAGTCTCTCTTCACTTGCGTACTATTGCGGTCCGGTAATTGTCATGCTGTTTGCGCCGGTATTGTTCCGCGAAAAACTGACTTGGGCAGGTATTGGAAGTTTTACGATTGTGCTGTTTGGAACATTCTTTGTGAACGGAGATATTCTTCTGACGGGAGATAACGGATGGGGACTATTCTGCGGGGGAATGTCGGCGGTGATGCATGCAGCGATGGTTATCTGTACGAAGAAAGTCAAACAGATCGGCGGGCTGGAAAATTCCGTCTGGCAGTTGATCTTTAGTTTTCTCTCAGTGGTGGTGTTTATGGGGTGTATGGGCTCCGGTTTTTCGTTTGAGATCGCAGCGGAGGACTGGGTGCCGATTCTGATCCTTGGTGTGTTCAATACCGGCATCTGCTGTTATCTGTATTTTTCTTCGCTTGGGCATCTGCCGATTCAGACCGTTTCCATTTGCGGGTATCTTGAACCATTGTCAGCGGTGGTATTCTCGGTTCTGTTGCTTGGAGAGGTACTGCTGCCTATCCAGCTGTTAGGCGCGGCATTGATACTTGGGGGCGCTCTCGCAGGAGAGATGTATGCATACAAAAAAGAGATCCGGTCTGAATTGGCAAATACAAAAAAGAAGAATGTCGGATGATCCTTCACTGATAATATCTGACCAGCGACTCAAAGAGCTGCATCATGAACCGGTCGGGCACGTTTTTGTACAGCCCCTCTCCCACCCGTTCGGTGTGTCCCATCTTGCCGAGCACTCTGCCGTCCGGTGAGGTGATTGCCTCAACTGCCATCACCGAGTTGTTCGGGTTGAAGTGAATGTCGGATGTGGGATTGTCCGCGAGATCGACATACTGGGTTGCCACCTGACCGTTCGCGATCAGACTCCGGAGCGTTTCTTCATCGGCAAGGAACCTGCCTTCACCGTGGGAGATCGGAACGGCGAACACATCATCCACATCCACGCAGGCAAACCACGGTGACTTCACCGACGCAACACGCGTGCGCACAATCCGCGACTGGTGGCGGCCGATGGTGTTGAAGGTAAGCGTCGGGGAGTGTTCATCCACATCCACTATCTCGCCGTACGGCACCAGACCCAGCTTAATCAGAGCCTGGAACCCGTTGCAGATACCGCACATCAGACCGTCGCGGTTCTTCAGAAGATCATGCACCGCGTCTTTGATCTTCGCGTTGCGGAAGAACGCGGTGATGAACTTGCCCGACCCGTCCGGCTCATCGCCTCCGGAGAATCCGCCGGGAATGAAGATGGCATGGGACCGGCGGATGGCTTCTGCCACGCGGTTCACGGACTCTGCGGTGTCGGCTGCGGTCATGTTGTTGATGATAATGATCTCAGGAACCGCACCGGCGCGGGCAACCGCTTTGGCACTGTCGTACTCGCAGTTTGTTCCGGGGAATACCGGAATGAGAACACGGGGATGAGCAGCCCGGACACGGGGCCTTGCCGTGTTCCGCGCGGTATATGAGATCTTCTCAATCGCTCCTTCACCTTGGGAAATGTTGCAGGCAAACACCGGCTCAAGTTTTGCTTCATAGATCCTTTGCAGTTCGTCAAGCGAAACGGACACGGCGCCGGAGCGGAGCTCCGGCACCGCAGTTGTTCTGCCGAGCAGAACCCCGGCGTCCGTCTCATCGGCAAGTTCGAGGATGAACGATCCGTACCGGTAACCGAAGAGATCGTTCATCGAAACACCCGCATCATAGGTAAAGCCGATTCCGTTGCCGAGCGCCATCTTCAGAATGCCTTCCGCAACACCTCCATAGGCAGGTGTCCAGCAGGAGAGCACCCGTCCCTCCCGCATCAGGTTCGTCACCTGCGCAAAAACCGCAAGCAGGGAATCGGTCGTCGGCAGCTCTCCCTCATACACGGGAGAGAGGAGAACCACACGGTGGTCTGGACCTTTGAACTCGTTTGAGATGATGTGGCGGATCTTCTCGGTGGTCACCGCAAACGAGATCAGCGTCGGCGGCACGTTGAGCTGTTCAAACGATCCGCTCATCGAATCCTTTCCGCCGATAGCACCGATACCCAGCCCCATCTGGGCTTTGAGTGCACCCAGGAGTGCTGCTGCGGGTTTTCCCCAGCGCTTTTGGTCGCTGCCGAGTTTTTCAAAGTACTCCTGGAAGGAGAGATACACATCCGCAAACGCCGCACCGGTTGCAACAAGTTTAGCAACACTCTCAACCACCGCAAGATACGCCCCGTGATAGGGACTTTTCTCCAGAATCTGCGGGTTGCATCCCCATGTCATCAGGGAACAGTCATCGGTATCTCCCTTCTCCACCGAAATTTTGGTGACCATTGCCTGTACCGGCGTCTGCTGGTATTTTCCGCCGAACGGCATCAGCACCGCGCCCGCACCAATCGTTGAATCAAATCGTTCGGAAAGTCCGCGTTTGGAACAGACATTCAGATCGTCTGCAAGGTGCCGGTAGTTCTCCGCGAAGTCGCCGGCGACGTCGCGGGCGAACGGCTGCGGCACTGCCATCTCCACGTCGGTGTGTTTCTCCACTCCGTTGGATGCGAGGAACTCACGAGAGATGTCAACAATTCTGTCGCCGTTCCAGGTCATTACCAGACGCGGCTCGGCGGTCACCTCGGCAACGATGGTCGCCTCAAGATTCTCCGCACGGGCAAGTGCGATGAACCGCTCCGCATCGGCGGAAGCGACCACAACCGCCATACGTTCCTGTGACTCGCTGATCGCAAGCTCGGTGCCGTCCAATCCGTCGTATTTTTTGGGCACAGCGTTGAGATTGATGAAAACCCCGTCGGCAAGTTCTCCAATCGCAACCGAAACACCGCCCGCACCAAAATCATTGCAGCGCTTGATCAGAACCGCAGCGTCGTGGCTGCGGAACAGCCGCTGGATTTTTCGCTCCTCAGGAGCATTTCCTTTCTGCACCTCGGCACCGCAGGACTCAAGGGACGCGGCAGTGTGGGACTTGGAAGAACCCGTCGCCCCGCCGCAGCCGTCACGGCCGGTTCTGCCGCCAAGAAGAATCACGACATCTCCTGCGGCAGGAACTTCGCGGCGCACATTCTTCGCGGGTGCCGCACCGATGACAGCCCCGACCTCCATCCGTTTTGCGACGTAACCGGGATGATAGAGTTCATCCACCATACCGGTTGCAAGCCCTATCTGATTGCCGTAGGAACTGTACCCTGCGGCGGCGGTCGTGACAATCTTTTTCTGCGGAAGTTTGCCGGGCAGTGTTTCACTGACCGGCGCAAGCGGGTTTCCGGCACCGGTCAGCCGCATTGCGGCATACACATACGCCCTGCCGGAAAGCGGATCACGGATTGCCCCGCCGATACAGGTTGCCGCGCCGCCGAACGGCTCAATCTCGGTCGGGTGATTGTGTGTTTCATTCTTGAACAGCAGCAGCCAGTCCTCATCCGTTCCGTTCACGCAGACCGATATCTTTACCGTACAGGCGTTGACCTCCTCGGACTCGTCGAGCTTGTCAAGTTTTCCCTGACTCCGCAAATATCTGACGGCAATCGTTCCGATGTCCATCAGGTTGACGGGTTTGGTTCTGCCGACTGCTTTTCGGATCTCCAGGTACTCGTCGAAGGCTTTCTGCAGCAGGGGACTATCGGTCTTCACGCTGTCGATGGTGGTAAGGAACGTCGTGTGGCGGCAGTGATCCGACCAGTAGGTATCGATCATCCGGATCTCCGTGATGGTCGGGTCGCGGTTTTCACTCGCGAAGTATTTCTGGCAGAAGGCAAGGTCTGCCGCATCCATAGCAAGACCGTATTCGGCGGCAAAGTCTGCAAGACCTGCCGCATCAAGTTCACGGAATCCGTTCAGCACCGCAACTTTTGCCGGAACATCACAGTTCATCACCAGAGTTTTTGGCATTGCAGAGTCGGCCTCGCGGCTCTCGATCGGATTGATGACATATTTTTTGACCGTGTCAAGCACCGCATCGGAGATACTGCCGCCGAGAACATATACGCGGGCAGTACGGACAATCGGGCGCTCTTTTTGTGAGATGAGCTGAATGCACTGGGCTGCACTGTCGGCGCGCTGATCAAACTGGCCCGGCAGATACTCCACGGCAAACATCCGTTCGTCTTCGGCAAGGGTTAGCGTGTCCGCAACGATATCAAGCTGCGGCTCGGAGAAGACGGCGCGCTTTGCGTACGCAAAGAGTGCTGCGTCGATATTGTCCACATCGTAGCGGTTGATGATTCGGAGTGACGTAAGCCCCTGCACTCCCGGCAGAGTGGAAAGCTCACGGAGGAGCGCGTGTGATTCATTTGCAAGAGCGGGTTTCTTCTCAACAAATACTCTGAAAACCATTGTAAAATCCTTACCTGTCAGCCCGGTTAGCTGTATAGTATATGGGGGGGAAAGGGTTTTTTAGTTTGCTGTACTGGGAGGGACACCTGACAGGAACAACGTCCGGCAAAAATTATGTTTCCCGGTCCGGTACAGTACAGTCGCAGCTGTTATCGTGCGGACAGCCGGACACACGAATGGTTTTTCCGTTCACGAGTGCATCGGCGATCTTTCTCCGCGCCTCGTGCAGGTCCCGCCATGCCGTTTTGCGGGAGACACCGAGAACTCCTGCTGCTTCCTCCTGGGAGAGATCGTCCAGATCCACAAGCTTCAGGACCGCAATCTCCTCCGGAAACACAACAACCGACTCCGCAGTTTCCTGACGATGGGGACAGACCGGTGCATAGCAGCCGGAGGGCCCGTTGAGATCAATGCACCGCCTCACCCGCGGCCTGCCGCACCTGCCTTTCGGACATTCGTTTGGATTTTCCGGCATGATATTATCTCCTGTATCTTTTTCTCTGCCGCTTAAAAGTACTTTTGTCTGTTGGCAGAGAGATCTTCAATTACTCATATGCGCCAAAGTATATAATACTCCCTGAGAAATAGTATGATAACATTTTCCGGCAGACGCAATTGGTCTGCCGGGTTTCGAGGTATTGTGCAAATGACGACGCCATTTATCACCATTGAAAACCTCTGCATCGATTTTCCCGCAGATGCAGACAATCCGGCAGGCGAACAGGTCAGGATTCTCAACGATATCAATCTGGAAATAGCCGAAGGAGAGATTGTCGGTGTGATCGGCAGATCCGGCTGCGGAAAAACGGTTCTGATTCATCTGCTGCGGGGAATTGATAATCCCCCTACATCAGGAAGGATCATCTATCATATTTCGCGCTGCCCTGCCTGCGGCAGAATTGAGTTCCGCAGCAGTGCGGGTCAGAAATGCCCGCTCTGCGGTGCGGTTCTGGAGGCACAGGACGTGGACTTCTGGGCACCGGAAAACGCTGCCTTGAAGACAAAGATCATGGCGAGAACGTCGCTGATGTTTCAGCGGACGTTTGCTCTCTACGGCGATGACCGCGTGATTGAAAATGTTCTGCGGGCGCTGGATGATATTGACTATCCGGCGGAGAAGGCGATCAACCGTGCAGCAGATCTGATCGATGAGGTGCGGCTGACACACCGCATGATGCATGTGGCACGCGATCTCTCCGGCGGCGAGAAGCAGCGTGTTGTCCTCGCCCGCCAGCTGGCACGCGAACCGCTGTTCCTTTGTGCGGACGAGCCGACCGGAACACTTGACCCCAAGACCGCGACAATTGTGCACGGTCTCCTTAAGCAGGCGGCGAAGAATACGAATATGGGCATGGTGATCACTTCGCACTTTTCCCAGGTGCTGGAGGATGTCTGTGATCGTGCGGTGCTTCTGGATGACGGAAAGATCATGAAGATCGGTGAGCCTGCTGAGATCGTTACGGAGTTCATGAAGGGCTGTGAGGATGATCTGGAGTACAGCGATCAGGAGATCGGCAATCCGATTGTGCGTGCCGAAAAGCTGTACAAAAAGTTCATCGCGGTGGATCGCGGCGTGATTAAGGCGGTGGACAATATTACGTTTGAGATCAATGAGCGGGAGATCTTTGGGGTCATCGGAGTGTCGGGCGGCGGGAAGACAACATTGTCGAAGATGATCGCTGGTCTCTACGAACCAACCGCGGGAAAACTGGATGTGCGGATTGGTGATGAGTGGATCGATATGACCAAGCCCGGGTATCAGTTCCGCGGCCGTGCCAAACAGTACATCGGTCTGCTGCATCAGGAGTACGATCTCTATCCGCACCGGACGATTATTGATAATCTGACCGATGCAATCGGCCTTGAGTTCCCCAAGGAGCTTGCGGTCCGGAAGGCGGTTATTACACTGCGGATGGCAGGGTTTACGGAAAAGAAGGCAAAGGATGTACTGAACCGCTATCCGTCAAGTCTGTCGGCGGGCGAGAAACACCGGGTTGCGCTGGCGCAGGTTCTGATCCGCGAGCCGAGAATTATTCTTCTGGATGAACCGACCGGAACAATGGATCCGATCACGAAGGTGGATGTGAAGCATTCGATCATTCACGCTCGGGAGGAGATGGACGAGACGTTCATCATCGTGTCGCACGATATGGAGTTTGTCCGCGATGTCTGCGACCGCTGTATGTTCATTCGCGCCGGGAAGATCATTGATATCGGTCCGACCCACGAGGTGCTTGCAAAACTTTCCGAGCAGGAGATCTCCACGATGGCCGAGGCGGTTGCCGAGGAACGTGCGGGCGCGGAAAAATAATTTTCTTCAGAAAAAATATTTTTTGCAAAGAGGTCAGAGAGTCTCAGCTGCTTCGACAAACTTTTTTGCGCATGCGACGCGTCCGAACAGTTTCAGCATCCACTTCTCCTTCCAGCCGTACGCAAAACTTCCGCCCGACGCATTCGGGTGGCCTCCTCCGTTGAACTGCCGGGCGATCAGGTGACTTACCGGTGCAACACTCCGGAGAGAAAATTTCCCCGTGTCAAACACCAGAAGTTCCATGTCGCATCCGAGTTCCTTGCGTGCCTCCGCCGCCGTTTCACTCGGGTATCCGTATGCGGGCATCACCGCAATCACATATTGTCCCCGGAATACTTTTGCATGCCGGATGCTCTTTTTCATGCATGCATTCTTTTCCCGTTCGATACCCGCAAAAATCCGTGAGACCTCGTCATCAATGATAATGCCCTTGGAAAGCTTGTCCCGGATCAGTTCCAGGTACTCCCGCTTCGACGTTACTATTCCCAGGACCGCCGACCGCGGATCCTCGTGCTTCCACAAATCATAATCGCACACCACCCGCGCAACCTCCGCGGCGGCCGTGTTTCCTTTCGCAAACGAAGCACAGACCACGCCTGTAGCACACACGGATGTATCGACCGTAAGTGACACCACAAAGGGCAGGACGCGTTCCTTTTCCTCCTCGGTCCACTTGTGATGATCATACCACTCAATCTTCCATCCGGCTGCATGCGCTTTACGGATCTGATCCTCAATTCCTTTCTGATACCCAAGATCCGAGATGATCAGACGATCCCCTTTGCCGTTGCATCCCCCGACCTGTCCGACGAACCAGCCGAACCGGTTCACCGAGGAAAACAGCGTAAGAATCTCCGGTCCGAATGCCATCCGGCAGATAGCGTCGCTTCCTGCTGCATCCAGATCGTTGTGCGTCAGATGTACCACACTCGTTGTCCTCCCCACAATCTTTTCCTGGAGGTTCGGTTTCTTCTCAACGGTTTTCTTACGCAGATACAAAGGCATTGGCTACTATGTTTGCATCTTTGACAACATAAGATCGCTGGATGGGAAATCAGAATACTTATATAATTCCCACGTCAACATTAATGACGCACAGCGCCTTTATAGCTCAGTCGGGAGAGCGCCAGACTGAAGATCTGGTTGTCGCCGGTTCAATTCCGGCTGAAGGCATTCCTTTTGGGTATTTTTTCTTGTTTTGTTCGAGTACGGAAACGTAGCAAAAATACTCTTTCTGTAACGATTCTCCTCTTAAAAAAGAAAAATTCGGTTCATTCAACCAGCAGCAGCATCACTGTTGTCATCGGTGTATTCAGAACTGACCCGCCTGCAACTTCCGTACACTCCAGCACATCCAGCTCCCATCCCGCCGCCGCACACGTCGCATACACATCAATGCCAGCAGCTTCCATACTTGGCCGCATCTTTCTGCGGTTCTTACAGTCCGTAATTACTGCTCCCTTTTCCTTCGCCGTACACTTCCCGCACCAGCCGCACTGATGCCCGGTGTACCCGAACGCCTTGTAGAACCCGTCGTAAAACGCCATCTCTTCGAGTTCAAACATTACCGTCTGCACATACCGCGTCATCTCCCGTGACACCAGCCGTTCCGGCGTTGTCTTTCCCACATCCCCGTCAAACCGCACCAGCAGGGCGCGAGAATATCCGTCAAGGGCAGCCTGTGTCTCCGCAGGCGTCGGCGTATAGGGTGGACACGAAAACCGCCTCCCGAACCCGTTGCAGCCGAACAGGCACTTCATCCGCACCCATTCCCCTGTTACAATTTTGTCCGCATCAATTGGCGTTGCGTCTCCGCCTTTCTCGCGGATGAAGTTCGTCAGTCTGACGATCTCCTCTTCAACCGGGTACTTCTTCATTTTGCCCCTCTCCGTTTCAGGGCTTCCTCGATAATTTTTGTCGATGAGTTGAACGCACAGCCGCAGAACGGCCCGATCCGCACGACATCCGCACGAATCCCCCGTTCCCGCATCTGCGACACCAGCCGTTCCTCCGAAAACTTCTGGTTAAACCCAAGCGTAACCACCTCGGGATCAATCTCCGCAATCGGCCGGAACATATCCTCCCTGTCTCCTAACATTGCATGGTCCACGCACCGGAGACCGGCAATCATCTTCAGGCGCTGTTCCTCCGGAATAATCGGCCGCGGTTTATGCACCACATTCCGCTCCCGGGCAACAACCACCCACAGCTCGTCGCCAAGCTTTCTCGACTCCTCCAGATAAAACAAATGGCCGGGATGCAGAATATCAAACGTCCCGGTTGCAACAACTCTTCTCACGCAGAAACAACCTCCAAAGACTTCTCACGGCCCTCGCGATCGAAACAGCGCCAGGAATCCGCCTCGAACGGATCACCTACGATAATATGGCACTGGCCTGTTTCCGCAAACGTCTGCAGATCCGCATCCGACGGCCACAACGCACCGTTTGGATGACTGTGCGCTGTTCCTGCAATCTGCATTCCGAGCGGCACCATATCCATAAAAATGGTCGCACTATCGCTCGTGACCGTCGTTCCTGCAATCGGATACACTGTCGTAATCACACCCTTCTCGGATCCGAGCATCACAATAAACTCGTCGGGAGAACTCGACCTCCCCATCTCAAGAAGCAGATCCAGGACTTCCCGGTCGATTGCACGAACGAACATATTCTATTTATGTTGGCGTGACGGAGAGATAATCATTCACATGCGGTCCGAAGAAGTTACCGGCCTTGGAACAATCACCTGCAACGGACACGAAATCCCCTACACCGTCATATACAGTGACCGCAGAAAATCATGGGCTGTGGAGGTCAAAACCGATGCCTCCGTTATCGTCCGCATGCCGCAGAACATCCCTCCCGAAAAAGTCAGAACACTTGTTGAAACCAAGAGCGAATGGATAGCGTATCAGGTACAGAAATACTCTTCCCGTCCCCAAATCATCCGCAGATACACTGACGGGGAAACCCTTCCCTTTCTTGGTCGTGAGTACCCGGTTATCCGCAGAACCGGCAGCCCTGCAAAAGCAGAATTTACCGATGGCCGGTTTCTCATCACCATCCCGGACGGATTTACCGAGACTGATCAGACTGCTATTGCCCGCGATCTGATCATCATGCTCTACCGGAGAATCGGCACAGCTCCTCTGGAGGAGATCATCCTGCAGTACGCCCCCCTCGCAGAGGTCGTCCCTCCCCGTCTCCGCATCCGGCTTCAGGAACGCAAGTGGGGGTGCTGTACTCCTAAAAACGGCATCATCATCAATGCCCGTATCCTCCTTGCCCCCAAAATCGTTGCCGAGTACATCGTCGTCCATGAACTTGCCCACCTCCGGTTCCGTCATCACCAGAAAACCTTCTGGAACGAAGTCGAACGCCTTATGCCCGGGTACCGCAATGCAGAAGCAATCCTCAAAACCGACGGCTGGCAGTTTGTGTTCTAACATCAGGAAAAGAAAAAATTGTAAAAAAGGGGGATAATTTTGTCTCAGCCGGACAACCTTATCCGGTGATGAAATCGTCAGTCCGCACCCATGCCGCCGCGTCAACCGGCAGCACAAAGATACGTCCGTCCCCTTTCTTTCCTGTCCGTGCATGCTCACGAATCGTCTTGATGATCGTATCAACATCCTTGTCAGGAATCACGATCTCCAGTTTCGTCTTCGGCAGGGTATGAATCTGCATCTTGCCCGCACGGTACTGCAGACAGATACCTCCCTGCTCGCCCCGTCCGCGGACATCGGTAATTGTTACTCCCGGGACATTCACTGCCTCAAGGGCATCCACGACATCATCCACCTTTTCAGGTCTGATGACTGCTACAATCATTTTCATGCTGCATCTCCTCCTGCATTAGTTTGCCAGCTGTTCTCCGTGCTGTGCGATATCAAGGCCTACATACTCTTCATCATCGGTGACCCGCAGACCCATAATCTTGTTGATAATCCAGGCAAGGGCAAAGGTTACCGCAAAGGAGTAGGCTACCGCAACGCATGCGTCCAGAATCTGGATGCCGAACTGCATCACATTTCCTTCAATAAGGCCGCCGACACCGCCGATTGCCGCAACCGCAAACACACCTGTCAGGATTGCACCGGCAAATCCTCCCATGCCGTGGATTGCCCAGGCATCAAGGGATTCATCGAGACCTTTCCTGATTCTCCAGGTCAGAATGGTGTAGCAGACCACTGCAGTGATGATACCGATGACGAGAGCACCAAGCACATTGACGAACCCGGCGGCCGGGGTGATACCGACTAATCCTGCAATCGCTCCCGAGATGAAACCGAGTGAGTTCGGTTTGCCCCCTTTCCAGGAAAGGGCCATCCAGGTCAGGGCACCGGCTGCACAGGCGACCGCGGTCACGAGGAATGCACTCGCTGCAAGACCGTTCGCTGCAAGAGCACTGCCTGCGTTGAATCCGAACCAGCCGACGATCAGGAACACGCCGCCGAGCAGGGTCAGCGGAATGTTGTGCGGACCCATTGTCTGGGAGCCGTAGCCGAGCCGTTTGCCGATCACAAGAGCAAGCGCCAGTGCCGCGAAACCTGAACTGATATGAACTACTGTTCCTCCGGCAAAGTCCAGAGCTCCGAGTGTTCCGGCCCAGCCTCCGCCCCATGCCCAGTGTGCAAGCGGAGCATAGACGATCGTAAGCCAGATTGCACCAAAGATGAGGAACGCCGACATCTTAATTCTGCCAACCACACCCGAGGTCAGGATGGCAAGTGTCAGACATGCAAACATCATCTGGAAACAGATGAACAGCATATCGGGAATCCCGCCGGACACACCGTCTATTGTGATGCCGTTCAGTCCGAAGTACTCAAGACTTCCAATGAACCCGCCAACATCACTGCCGAAGGCAAGCGAGTATCCGATCACAATCCACTGGATAATACCAAGGGCGAGGGCCACGAGGGACAACATCATGGTTGCGATGACGTTCTTTTTCCTTACCATTCCACCGTAGAACAGACCTACTGCGGGAACCATCAGCAACACTAATGCGGCTGAAATAAGTACCCAGGCTGTCGCACCAGTATCAAGATCCATAGTAATTCACCAAGTAGCACGGCACATACACAATACCCAAAAAGCAGAAAAGTTTCTTCCCCATCCCCTGCGGTGCCGAGAAAACACCACAGGCCGGGGAAAATCCCGTTCCACCCGAAGTCTTTGTGGTGTCTTGTGCTGGTACTAATGTTGATGTCTCATGTATATAAAGTGACATGGTGCATGTTAACTCGTGTCATGCTACATGTTGTATCTCCGGGGTTTCCAACCCCTGCGCGCACAAAGAAGCATACAACCAATAGATACCAGCGCATATTATAGTATGATATGAAAGCCTGCATTATGTGCGGCGGCGAGGGTACCCGTCTTCGTCCCCTGACATTTGAGCGGCCCAAGCCGTGCATCCCGATAGCGAACCGTCCGTCCATTGTCCATCTGGTGACGCACCTCGCAAATCTCGGATTTACTGATATTGTTATTACCATCGGCTATCTTGGTGATGAAATTCAGAAGGCGCTCGGTGATGGTTCACTGTACGGCGCGACCATCACTTATGTTCCCGAAAAGATCAAACTCGGAACTGCAGGTTCTGTGAAAAACGCGGAAGAGTATCTCAACGATGCCCCGTTCCTTGTTGTCGGCGGCGACCACATGACCGACCTTAACGTCCTTGAGTTCTATCGCGAACACATGAACTCCTCGGCGATTACCTCAATTGGTCTCATCAGCATCGAAGACCCCCGCGAGTTCGGCATCGCCGAACTCGATGCGTCCCTTCGCATCCGCCGGTTCCGTGAAAAACCTTCGCCCGGGGAGATCTTCTCGAATCTTGCAAGTACCGGAATTTATGTCTGCGATCCGAAGATCTTTGAGTTCATTCCCCAAGACACCAAATTCGACTTCGCCAAGGATCTCTTCCCTCTCCTGATGGAGAAGGGGTATCAGCTGAACGGCTGGCTTGCACGCGGCAACTGGACTGATGTCGGCAACCCCGCGATGCTCCGGGCTGCGGAGAAGTGGAAGCTGCAGGAGAACGCAACGACCAGCGTTGCAGGAACGCTCAACGTCAAGGATGCGCACATCACAGGGCCGGTACGGTTCGGTGATGGTATCACGCTCGGTGCTGGTTCGCGGGTTGTCGGTCCGGTCTTCATCGGCAGTGGAGTAACGATTGGCGAGAACGTCATTATCGGCCCCTACACCAGTATTGGTGAGAATGTCCTGATCAAAAACAATGCAAAAATATTCTCCTCTTCCATCTACAACGGCGTTGTTGTTGGTGCGAACACTACCATCTCCGGCAGCATCATCGATATTGATACCATCATCGGCGACAACTGTTCCATTGAGCACAACACCGTTGTTGGTCCCCGGTCGGTTCTGCGAAACTCGGTGACCATTCATTCCGGAACCCGTCTCTGGCCTGAGGTCATCGTGCCGGAGAAAGCGATCGTCAAAGAGCACATGCTCAACGAAAAGTTCGATACCCGCTGTGAAGGATCATAAATCCTTTTCCCACACACTTTTTTTCGCCGGACAACAAAACTGTCATTCATGAATTTTTCCGGTAAAGTTGCCGTGGTCACCGGAGCTGCAAAAGGCATCGGCAGATCTGTTGCGCTTCTCTTTGCAAAATCCGGAGCAAAAGTTGCTGTCGTTGACATTGATGAAACCGAAGGTGCAACCACCGCAGCCGATATCCGCGCCGCAGGAGGAGATGCCTGTTTTATCCGTTGTGATGTCGGATGTGAATCCGATATTTTTCGGATGATTGCGGAGGTTACGCAAACCTTCGGCACCATTGATATTCTCGTAAACGATGCGGCACTCCAGCTCAATAAAGGCCTGCTTGAGACTACCGCCGCTGAGTTCGGACGTGTCATGGACGTAAACGTCACCGGCACCTTCCTCTGTACCCGTGAAGCGGCAAAACTCATGATCGCACAGAAGAAAGGCGGCGCAATTGTCAACTTTTCCTCTACCTTTGCCGTGGTCGGTTCACCCGGTTACCTCGCCTACCATGCTTCCAAAGGAGCGATCGCCTCCTTCACCCGCGCCGCAGCGGTTGCACTTCTGCCGTACGGTATCCGTGTCAACGCTGTTGCACCGGGAACCACCGAAACTCCCGGTCTCTATGACGGCGCACGCGATACCGGGGATGTAGCGGCAGGTCTTGCCGGCTTCCTTGCCCTTCAGCCGCTGAAGCGGTTTGGCAGACCTGATGAGATTGCACACATCGTCCTCATGCTTGCAAGTGATGACGCCTCCTTCGTCTATGGGGCTGTCTGGATGGCGGACGGGGCCTACACTGTCGTGTAATCCCGGATGACCAATAAAGAAACGGTTCGTTCTGAAAAAAGTTAATCGTGGAGGTGCATGCCGGCCCGCCGGACCTCAAGCTCCTCCTCCACCTTTGCAAAATCCACGTCCGCAGCTTTGAGGGCAACCATCAGATGGAACAGCAGATCTGCAGCCTCTCCTACAATCGCCTCCTCGCGTCCGTTCTTTACTGCAAGCACAAACTCGCAGGACTCCTCGCCCACCTTTTCGAGCGGTTTGTCGATACCTTTCTCATGGAACAGAAGATGACGGACATACGACTTCCTGCCCGGATCCTCTCTTGCACGTTGGCAGATAACCTGCCACAACTCATCAAACACCTGTGCGTCCGTCATGCTTCTTCTCCTCCGGGGACGGTAATGTCCCCAATATCTTTACAGTAGAATCTTCGGACCAGCTGGCGTGCTTTTTCGATCGTTGACCCGCCCTTTCCGATTGCAAGGCCGACATCACTCTTCTCCGGAACGAGAACCGTTACGGGGTGATCATCTGCGCCGAACAGCACCTTCAGTACCTCTGCGGGCTTGAACATGTTTGCAATAAAGTGATCCGGCTCTTCGGAAAACTCCACCATCTCGATTCGCTTCCCGAGGACCCGTGACATCTTTTTGATGTTGTCACCGCTCTTTCCGATTGCAAGGCCCATATCGCCCTGCTTGATCACGTAGATGATCCGGTCAAACCGGTCGTCAATCAGGCAGTCAATCGCTGTGGCTTTCGTTAAAATTCGGAGCTCCTCGATGTACCGGCGTTCCTTGAAGCCGATAGTCCGCTCCATTGCAGATTTGTCAATATTATCCATACGTATCAGAAATTTTCCTATTGCAACAATTGATGCGGGGGGCAGCCCCCGCAGTATTCGAGAATGGTTGGGTTAGTAGGATCTTCCTACCAGAGCAGCTTTGCCTGTCTTGCCGCAGATGATGCACGGTCCCTCGTCGTCGACCACATATCTGCTGCGAACCTCGGTTCCCAGAAGACTTGAGTTCGTCAGCTCTTCAAGTTTGTCTGCACAGTCGCGGCAGCCGCACCAGTGCACAACCACCACGTTGCCGTCCAGCTTTTCGTTACACTCCTCAGGAGTTGCAGCTGTCATCAGATGGCTTTCCAGATGGTTCTCCGCACGCGCAAGAATCTGGTCATGCGCTTCGTCGAGCAGCTTCTTCACCGATTCTGCGGCATTTTCGCGCGGAACAATCGTCTTAACTCCGAGGCGGTTCACACAGACCAGCTGATGGTTGTCAAGGTCACGGGGACCGAGTTCCACTCTGAGGGGGACGCCGTGCAGTTCCCAGTGATAGTACTTTGCACCGGGACGCATGTCGCGGGCATCCGTCTTTACCCGAAGACCGGCGGCTTTGAGTTCGCTTTCCAGCGTCTTTACCGCTGCAAGAATCTCATCACCGCGTTTGCCGACGATGACCGGGATGATGACAACCTGTGTCGGGGCAACGGTTGCCGGAAGCACCAGTCCTTTGTCGTCGCCGTGCACACCGATGACTGCGGCAATGCACCGCTCGGAGATGCCGTAGCAGGTCTGTGATCCGAACTGCTGAACCCCATCCACATCTTCATAGGTGATGCCGAACGTTCTGGAGAAGTGGTCGCCGAGATGGTGAACGGTTCCGATCTGCAGTGTTCTGCCGTCCGGCATCACTGCATCGATCGCCATGGTAAAGTCCGCGCCCGGGAACTTGTCCCAGTCGGGCCGTTTGGAGATGATGATCGGGACGCCGAGGTCGCGGTAGAACTCCTGTGTCAGGGCAAGTTCATACTCCACCTGTTCGTTTGCCTCGTCCCAGGTTGCATGTACGGTGTGGGACTCCATGAAGGAGGTAATCTCCCGGAGCCGGATCAGCGGGCGGGTATGCTTTGTTTCGTACCGGAATGTGTTCACGATCTGATAGAGTTTCAGCGGGAGGTCGGCATGCGACCGGATCCACAGCGCATACATCGGATAGATTGCCGTCTCCGAGGTCGGGCGGAGTGCCAGTTTGACATCCAGCGGAGAAAGGCCGCCGTGGGTAACCCAGTAGACCTCGTCTTCAAAGCCTTTGATGTGTTCGGCCTCTTTCATGAACTCCGTCTCCGGGATTAGAAGCGGGAAGAGTGTTTCTTCATGATCTCTGTTCAGGAGGCTGCGGAGAAGCGTGTAGGTGTGGTTGCGGAGCGCAAATCCGAACGGATACCACACATACAGTCCCTTCACCGGATAGCGGACATCCATAATCTCCGCACGCCGGATAACCTCATTGTACCACGCGCTGAAATCACTTCGCGGCGGTAATCCTTCCGTTTCATCTGCCATGTTGTATATACACCTGAAGCAGTAGATCTATGCGCCGAGAGAGTATTAAGATAACCAACCGGTTGGCGGTGCAGCCGTCTCCGGGAGGAACGGAGCCGTGAGATTTACAGCTCAAGAACCGGTCTTCCGCCGCCGGTGATGCACTCACCGCCGGATTTTCCGACCACATAGGTGTCTTCGACTCCCACCGTTCCGACGCCCCGGACACCGGTCTTTGGTTCAAGTGCAATGACCATGTTCTCCGCAAGCGGGGAGTCAAAACCCCGTGCGATCACCGGCCATTCATTCACCACAAGACCGATTCCATGGCCGAGGAAGGAAACACGACGGCTGCCGTATCCCATAAAGTTCTCCGCAAGTGCGGGGCTGAGGCCGGCAAGAATATCTTCATAAATTCCGGACGGGATATTTCCCGCTGCAAGAAGTCCGACCGCTTTTTTCTGTACTGCAATGCATTCCTCATGCAGTGCCAGTGCATGTTCCGGCAGTTTTCCCCCGAAGGAGTACACCTGTGTCTTGTCCGTATGGTAGCCGCAGTATCCGTAACCGATGTCCACAAATACCAGATCGCCTTTTGCAAGGGTACGATCCCTGCTGCCGACCGAAGGAATAACCGCCGACGCACCGAGCATCCCGCCCGGTCCGTCAAAGCAGGTCGCCGCAAGGGTTGTTGTCCCGAAACCTATCTGGCCGATCTGCATCTCTGTCCCGAACCCGGCAAACCGCACCAGTCCCTGATAGTCCATATCCATCATCGCCCGGTACAGTTCGCCGAACAGCTGCGCTTCGCTCATTCCTTCGCGCAGAATGTCCGGTACAATCTTCATCAGGAGATTGTCATGATCGTGCCCTGCTTTCCGCTGGAATGCAAGTTCATACGGACTTTTTACCGCGCGGAGATGCAGCAGTACCGGATCGAGTGCAAGCACCGCATCCAGCCGGAAGTACTTTTGTAGCCGGTCAAGCATCGCGACCGGCACCTGATCCGTTTCTACAAAGGTTCGTCCGAGGTCTGCGGGGAGATACTCCTGCATGTCGCGGTAACTTTTCATCGGGTGAATCGCATCAATCGGCGACTCCTCCCGTGCCCGTTCAAAACTCCGGCGTACAAAAAACTGTACCTCTCCGTTCCTGCGCAGAACCAGAACCCCGTCCTGAATCGTTCCGGTGAGATAGTACAGATTGATTCTTCCGAAAACAAGGGCCGTGTCCCAGGATGCATCGGTGGCCTCAAGTGCTGAGAAAAGGCGTGCGAGCCGCGTGTCCGACTCGGATTTGGGAAGTTTCAGATACATTGGGAATCTCCGTTGGAAAAATCTGTGATGTGGTATGTCGCAGCTGGTTTTAAGATTGCGGGTTTGGGCAAAAGCTGCCCGGAGTTACGATTTTTTCCTATCCGGAATCTGCTGGCATGTCACGCGCCTGCAAAAACCATCATCGCAATCCCCGGCGTTACAAAGGTCTCCACCAGTGCTGCAATAACCAGAAGCGGGACGACCACCAGCAAAAACCGGGTCCCGTACCACAGGCATGTTGTTCCGGCATTATCCCTCCCCTGTGCATCCAGATACAGCGACCGCCCCATCTGCAAACCAAGCGCTGAAGACATCAGAATTGCCGCAATCTCGAAGATACCGTGGGGAACGATAGTCGCCGCGAACACCGACAGATCGTATCCGCGCAGCATGACGCCGGAGATGCTGCCGATCACATACCCGTTGGAGACCAGCACAAACAGTGTTGCCGCGCCAAATGTCATTCCGCCGATAAACAGGATTAAACAGACCTTCAGGTTATTGAAAAAGATCTGCCAGGACAGTTGTGCGGGAGCCGAAGTGTCCAGTTCGGTTGTGGAGCTCTGAAACGTCACCACGATCTCATCGGCCGCCTCCGGCATCTGAATGGATGCTGTATAGCCGTAGATGCAGGACCCAAAGAACAGTATCACCACAATTGCGAGAGCTGCGAAGTAGATCTTTCTGTCCGGCATCATCAGATAAACAGCACCATCCGCAGAATGTCCCGGACCCCTGGTGCAAACCCGACCGTAATCATGGCAAGCAGTACCAGATGCCAGATCTCGTCCATGCCCTCTTCTTTACGGAACATCTCCAGAATCCAGATAGCCGGAATCAGAACCGCCATTTTGAGAGGAAACATCACAAAAGCAGTTCCCGTAAGCTGTATCAGGGCATCTCCCAGGACGTGCTGCTCAATGTAGTGCATCGGATGCAGGTCCAGGGCAAAACTCGTTGCCGATGCGTCCAGCAGCTGTCCGAAGATCAGAATCTTGTACAGCGGATGCGTTACATACTCCCATCCAAATCCGTACCGGATCAGTGCCCAGAAGAGAATTGCCGCAACTGACGCCATCACCAGAATGCAGCCTGCAACCCAGAGTGCAAGTTCCGTCTGGGTAATGCCCCACCAGCAGAGGAAGGCAAGGCACACCAGATTCGATACAACCCCGACCCAGAAGTACGGTTTTGTGTAAGACGTAACAACCCCGTGTTTTTCCAGAGTCCGCGACAGTACCAGAATCAGAATTGTGTACAGCAGCACCACGAAAAAGATCGGCGGCGTAACAAACAGCACCCACCAGGGTTCGGGGATGCAGCCGGTATCTTCCACCACACGGAGGACCCCGCCGAAAACGACAAAGGGCATGGACGCTAAGATAAGCTGTGTGTCAACACGGATGTTATTTGCCCGCACCCAGCGGTAAAGAAGATAAAGGGTGACGAGCAACAAGACTGC
Organism: Methanocorpusculum vombati; assembly: GCF_026891935.1. Lineage (NCBI taxonomy): Archaea > Methanobacteriati > Methanobacteriota > Methanomicrobia > Methanomicrobiales > Methanocorpusculaceae > Methanocorpusculum > Methanocorpusculum vombati. Next base: position 50,519 of record NZ_JAPTGC010000008.1, read on the forward strand.
ACACGTAATTGTCAGATAGATGTTATACGGCTGGTCTTCAAGGACCGCATCGATATAATATTTTTGTATGAACGCACCTATTTCATTAAACATGTGGGGCCCCGACCGTGAACGTAGACAATAATAGGATACTCAAGGATAAAACCTTTGACAAATCCCGCTGGATGCAGATGCCGCGCAATGTCGTGGTCGGCCATGATGCCCTTCTGCAGATTCCGGGAATCATCGATGACCTCGGTGTTGCAGGACCCATCCTGCTCCTGTCGGGTGCAACAACCATGCAGACCGTCGGCGCACGGGTTGCCGGACTCCTAGAGGGACGTCCCGTTACCACCTGTCTCGTCGGCAGAATTACCTACGACGAGATTCAGCGTGTCGAAGATGCGGCAAAGGAGGCGGGAAGCGTTCTCATCATCGCGGTCGGAGGCGGCCGCGTCATCGACACCGCAAAGGTCGTCTCCTACAACCTTGACATTCAGTTTGTCAGCGTGCCGACCGCTGCATCCCATGACGGCATTGCCTCCTCCCGCGCTTCGGTGGTAACCGATGCGGGAAATGTCAGTGTTGCAGCCCAGCCGCCGCTTGCCATCGTAGCCGATACCGGCGTGATTGCAACCGCTCCGCACCGGCTGCTCGCCGCAGGATGTGCGGACATCATTGCAAACTATACTGCTATCCTTGACTGGGAGTTATCCCACCGTCTCACCGGTGAGGCGATCAGCGAGTACGCCTTAACGCTCTCCAAGATCACCGCAGAAATTCTTGTCAAGAATGCGGATCTCGTGAGTCACAACGATGAGACGGCGGCGTGGATCGTAGTGAAGGCCCTGTTCTCCTCCGGCATTGCTATGAGCATCGCCGGGAGTTCGCGTCCCGCTTCCGGCGGCGAACATAAGTTTGCCCATATGCTGGAACGGCTTGCGCCCGGTGTTGCGCTCCACGGTGAGGCTTGCGGACTTGGTACCATCATCGGGATGTATCTGCACGGCGGCGACTGGAAAGGTATCCGGACTTCCCTTAGACGTATCGGTGCACCGACTACACCGAAGGACCTTGGCATCAGCAATGAGACCTGTGTTGAGGCGGTTCTTCGTGCCTGCGAGATCCGGCCTGAACGGTTCACCATCTTTGATACCGGTATCACACGGGAAGCGGCTGTTGCAGTAGTAGAGGCATTGTATGAGGTGTAAACAGAATGGATGACGCAGAAAAAATAGTTACTATCGTCGGTTCCGTGCTTGCCCATGAGGGAGCCGAGTTCGTCTATGCAGGAAAAACCCCGGAATGCGAAAAGTGCAAAGTGGCCAAGGTCTGCCACAATGCAAAACTCCGCGAAGGCCGCCGGTACCGCGTGGCAGCGGTTCGTCCGACCAAACATGAGTGTTTTGTTCACGCCGGCGGAGCGGTTGCCGTGGAGGTAACTGAGGCTTCCATCACTGCGGTTATCCCGACCAGTCAGGCAACCCGCAGGACCCGCATCACCTACACGCCGGTCTGTGACGATCGGTTCTGTAAAGGCTATGCTCTCTGCCATCCCGACGGCATGACGGAGAAAGGGCGGTATGTTGTTCTTGAGGTGCTCGGTTCCTACAACGAGATGTGCCCGAAAGGAAAGAAAAATCTTAAACTTGTCGAGCTGCGCCACGTGCCAACGTAAGTTCCCCGGCGCACGTCGCAATATGTTTCCGGATGCTGATCCGGCACACCCACTCTTTTGGTATATTTTCCATACCGAAGTACAGTCCCGCAAGTCCTCCGGCAATTGCTGCAATCGTGTCCGTATCCCCGCCAAGCGTTACCGCCCGCTCAATGCAGTCGCGAACGGATGCGGCCTGCCGGAAGCAGAAAAATGCACACCGGGTTGCTTCCACCGCGTCAACTGACGGGATAAGGTCCCCGGTAAACAGATCCGTTCTCTCCGCGGCATTTCGTGCCGCTGCAAGGGCATCGTCCCGTTCTCCTCCCGCCAGCAGGACTGCCGCTGCGGCGGAGACCGCCGCGCAGCAATCTCCCGCCGCCGGGTCGAAGTGGGTGAACGCCGAGACCCGCCGCGCCTCGGCGGCTACGGTCCGGGGGTCGCAAACCAGTCCTACCGGTAAGGTCCGCATGACGCTGCCGTTTGTCCTGCTCCCGAAGAGCGAGTCCACCGCCCGGACCGCTGCTTCCGGATTGCATCCCTGTTCCAGCAGGGTACAGAGTGTTTTCGTGGTTCTGCCGAATGTTGCCGGGTTGCGTCTGACCGTCTCTGTCATGCGCAGAAGAAATGCATCCCGATCAAACATCCCGCAGGAGAGATATGTCCGAAGCAGGGCAAGCGTCATCATCGTGTCGTCCGTTACCGCACCGGCTGCAAGACCAAACCGTCCTCCGCCTGCAACCGGCAGGTTGCAGCGTACTGCAGGTCTCATTCCTTCATAGGTGAGACCGACCGCATCACCCGCCGCCGCTCCGAACAGTCCTCCGAAGATCCTTTCCTTCTCAGATATAAACGTCATCCAAAGCCTCATATGTGGGTGTTGTCTCGTCCGGAAAATATGCGGGTCGCACGGGTTCTTTTGGAAATCCGCGTGTGTATCTGCCGTAACCGGGCCGTGCTACAGTGTGTCCGATCCGGATTTTTCTTCTCAGATATAAACGTCACCAATAACCTATATCTGTAAATGAACAGACAAATGTAAGTAATCTTTTGATACGAGGTGTTTTGAAAATATGCAGAAAGAAGAGTTGCTCCACTTACATATGCTAATGGTTCAGATTAAGAAATATTATGAGTCCGTATCCGGAAACACGGTTTCGACGACCGAGTATGATGCAATGCAGATATCCCCCATCCATATTCATAAAAATAAAAACCTTCACCGTGTTGCTCTTCTCACACTCGGCAACGAGATCGTTACGGAGATGAACGCCCACAAAAAGCCCCAGACCTCCTTCCCTCAGGACTCCGGCGCCAGCGTCATTGCAGAACACTAACTTTTTTCCTTATCTATGGACGAGCATGCTATTCACCGGGAGATAATCTCCCTCATCTCTGCCTCGTCTTCTCCTGACATTCAGAGCATCAAGCTTTCCGTGTGCCGGAAGTACTCCCTTGATGCCATGCCGAAAAGTTCGGCAATTCTTGCGGCGGCAACCCCGGAGGAGTATGAGTCCGTCCGCCGCGTGCTTCAGGTAAAGCCAACGCGGACCCTGTCCGGCGTTGCCCCGGTTGCTGTTATGACCTCGCCGTGTGCGTGCCCGCACGGGAAATGCCTGCCCTGTCCCGGCGGGCCGGATCATGAGTTCCGGTCGCCGCAGAGTTATACCGGCGAGGAACCGGCGGCTCTTCGTGCCCGGCAGAATGCGTATGATCCTTATCGTCAGGTCACTGCCCGACTTGGCCAGTTCAAACTGCTTGGTCATCATGTGGACAAAGCGGAACTGATCGTCATGGGAGGTACCATGACCGCACGCGAGCCTGCGTATCAGGAGTGGTTCGTTGCAGAATGCCTTCGCGGCATGAATGAGTTCTCCGGAACGCCGTCTGCGGCGCATCATAATCTTGCCGGGCTGATGACCGAGAATGAATCCTCTGCTGTCCGGTGTATTGCAACCACCTTTGAAACGAGGCCTGACTGGTGCCGCGAGGAGCACATCAACCGGATGCTTGATCTTGGCGTTACCAAAGTCGAGCTCGGGTTCCAGCACACCAACGATTCCCTGCTTGCGCTGAACAAGCGCGGTCACACTGTTGCCGACAGTGTGGAAGCTAACCGTCTCCTGCGCGATGCCGGGATCAAAGTGGGATTTCATGTTATGCCGAATCTCTACGGCAGCAGCATCCCGCTTGATCGGGAAATGTTTGATACGCTCTTCACGGATCCTCGGTTCTGTCCCGATTTTCTGAAGATCTATCCGACGCTGGTAACTCCCGGTGCGGAGCTCGAGGAGCTTTGGAAAACGGGGGAGTATGCAACCTACAACGAGGATGACCTCGTTGATCTTCTCGCCTACGCCAAGGAACGGCTGCCTGAGTATGTTAGACTTCAGCGGATTCAGCGCGATATCCCGGCAAAACTCATCGTGTCCGGGTCTATTCACGGTCACATCCGTCAGATGGCGCAGAAGCGTCTTGCTGAGCAGGGAAAACAGTGCCGCTGCATTCGATGCCGCGAGATCGGAAGGCGGCCAAGTCATGCGTCCGTTGAAGAGAAAACGCTCACCTATGAGTGCTGCGGCGGGACCGAACAGTTCCTTTCCACCGTTGCCGGGGACGCCTTGATAGGGTTTGTGCGTCTGCGGTTTCCGGGGAGTGTCTTCCGCGCAGAACTTGACGGTGCGGCGCTTGTCCGTGAACTGCACGTTTACGGCAGTATTGTGCCGCTTGGTGAGCATGGTGAGGGTGAGGACCGCCAGCACCGTTCCTATGGTAGGAACTTGCTTTCCCGTGCCGAAGATACCGCCCGCAATGCTGGGTATGACAAGGTCGCGGTTATGAGTGGTGTCGGCGTTCGGCCCTACTATCGCAAACAGGGATATGTGCGGACAGGCCCATATATGATCAAGATGTTATGAAGCCGGCCACCTATGAGTTCCTCAGGCAGCGGTTCTCTGCCTATTACAACGGAGATGTGCAGGGAGCCGGAGCCGTATATATTCCCGAGGCACTCACGGAGCGGGAATGGGGCTTCATTTTCTTTTCGAGCGGTGCAAAGGCGGCCGGTATGCGCCGTCACCTTTCCTTCAGTTCCCCTGAGGAGGTACACACCTATCTCAAAACCATGACTCCCGCGCATGTGTATTATTCAACCGCCTACTACGCGCGTCCGGGAGCCGGGCAGATGAGCGACAAGGGGTGGCTGGGTGCAGATCTCATCTTTGATCTTGATGCAGATCACATTGTCCGGGGTCCGTATGATGTCATGCTTGCGCGGGTGAAGGAGGAGCTGTTCAAGCTTATTGATATGCTGACGGCGGAGCTTGGATTTTCGGAGCGTGATCTCCGCATCAATTTTTCCGGCGGTCGCGGCTATCATATCCATATTCCTACCCTTGCGGTCCGCGGCTGGGATAGTGCCGAGCGGCGTGAGCTGGTGAATTATGTGTCGGGAACCGGTCTGTCCGCAGAGAGTATGCTTGCAGGTCCGACGCGGGGCAAAGGCTGGCAGAAACGCTACCGCGCAGCCCTTCTTGCAGAGCTTGACAGAATAGCGGCACTGGATAGTGAGGCGCAGACCGGGTACCTTACCGGTCTGAAGGGGGTCTCCGATAAGTTTGCCGCAGGATTTTTGAAAAATCTTGATGCGACCCGTACAACCGCCGCCGCCATTCCGGAGAGGCTGCTGGAAAACAAGGTCATCCGGGCAATTGCAAATCCGGAGAACAAACCGTTTCAGGATCAGGTTCTCAGTCAGGCTGCCCAGGCCGATGAGCCGGTTACCACCGATATCAAGCGGCTCATCCGCCATCCCGGGTCTCTGCACGGGGGTTCCGGCATGCGGGTAACTCCGCTTGAGATAAGCGATCTTGCCGCGTTCGATCCGCTGATTGATGCTGTCGTTTTCGGTGAGCGGCAGGTAACGGTTGAGTGTTCCTTCCCGCTGTCGATGCCGATACTCGGAAACCGTTATGACCTTACCGCAGGTTCGAATACGGTCCCCGAAGCACTTGCGGTTTTTCTCTGCTGCCGCGGTATTGCCGAGATCGGGGGGGTGTAAATGCCTGACCGCATCAGCATCTCGGAACTTCACGGGTATTTAATCGATGAGCGCAACAGCGGTTCCCTTACTGATATTCCTGCAACGCTCTATGAGGAGGTGCACGCGGAACTCACCGCACTGACCGGTGAGGCGCGCAGTATGGGTGATCCGTTTGGTGAGGGGGTGCAGATTCTTTTGAAGGAGCGCGAGAGTCTGCGCGAGTACATCCGTGACCTCTATGCCGAACGTACCCGCAAAATCTTCTCGCTGGCCCTTGCCAAAGCAACCGGCGAAGAGATCAACCGCGATGAACTCCGCGCCATGGTTCCCGGGGAGCGTTCGCTCTATGAGGTTGTGGCTGACTCGGCCACCGCATGCAGAAAGGCTCTTCTTGATGGTAAACAGATAGTAGATACCACAACCGCATTCCACTTTACCCCGTCTGATGCAGGGCAGGTGGCAGATGAGCCGATTTTGGCTGATGCGGCATCGTTTGCGGACGCGCATGCAGATGAAGTGTTCCAGAACGGCAACGCCGATGCAGAAACTGCTCCCGAATCGTACCGCGTGATTATGGTACAAGAAAAAGTCGAGGAATTTCAGGATTATAGCGGACGGTGCTATGCTCTTTCGCCAGGAGACATCGTTTCGCTGCCACAACCCATGGCAGAAATTCTTTGCAACCGCAACATAGCATTAAATATCAGGCTTCGCAAATAAGTATGGTATTCGGTATCCTTGATTTAGAGGGGACAATATTCATGAAAAAACCAGTAAAATTCAACACCTACTGCCCGTACTGCCGGAAGCACACCGAGCATGAGGTGGAAAAGGTAAAGAAGGGTAAGACAACCGGCCTCCACTGGATTGACCGGCAGAAGGCACGCCGCAGCTCCGTTGGAAACCGTGGTAAATTCGGCAAGGTTCCGGGAGGAGACAAGCCGACCAAGAAGATCAACGTACGCTACCGGTGCAAGGAGTGCGGAAAGGCACACCTGAGAGCAGGATACCGCGCTGGCAAATTTGAACTTACGGAGTGAGCAAGAATGGTAAAAGCAACCCGCGATAACCGGAGCAAGTTTCTGAAGGTTAAGTGCCCCGACTGCGAGCATGAACAGCTCGTCTTCGAGAAGGCATCCTCAAAAGTTGAGTGTATCGTCTGCGGACGCATCCTTGCAGAGCCGACCGGCGGCAAGGCCGACATCAAAGCTGATGTCGTTGCATCCTACGAATAAATTCGGAAATATCATCAATGAGTGAAAGAGACTGGCCAATTGAGGGGGAACTTGTCGTCTGTAGTGTTACAGAGGTCAAGGACTTTGCGGCATTCGTTGCCCTGGATGAGTATGAAGGACGTCAGGGGTTAATCCCGATTGCGGAGATTGCCCGTGGATGGATCAAGTACATCCGGGACTATATTCGTGAAGGACAGAAAGTTGTATGTAAGGTTCTTCATGTGGATGCATCCCGCGGCCACATCGATCTTTCCCTCAAGGATGTAAATGAACACCAGCGCCGGGAGAAGATTCAGGACTGGAAGAACGAACAGAAGGCCCACAAGTGGATCGAGTTTGCTTCAAAGGACAGTGATGTTCCGGTCAAGGCAATTGAGGAGGCAATGTACAAGGAGTACTCCTCGCTCTACGGTGCGTTTGAGGACATCGCTGTGTATGGTGATGTAACTCTGGAAAAGTTCTCCCTGTCCGATGTCGCAAGAGCCGCGCTGGCGAAGGTCGCATCGGAAAATGTGAAAGTTCCCCGGGTTACGGTTTCCGCAATTCTGGAACTCACCTCCAATAAACCGGACGGAGTGAATGTGATTCGGCGTGCACTCCGTTCCGCCGAGCCCAAGGTTGACGGTGCCGAGATCGAGCTGTTGTATCTTGGTGCACCCAAATACCGGGTAAAGGTTGTTGCCCCTGATTACAAGACTGCGGAAAAAGCTCTGGAAAAAGCTGCGTCCGCTGCAATCGGGGTTATGGAGCGTGCCGAAGGTGCCGGGAAACTGGTACGGAAACAGAAGTAACCGGGTGCGTTATGACTGGTCATATCCGGCAGTGCCCGATTGATCACACCTATACTCTTTTGAAAGTTTGTCCGAAGTGCGGTGCTGCAACGGAGTCTGTGCATCCTGCCCGTTATTCGCCGCAGGACCGGTATGGGAAATTCCGGAGGGTGGTGCGCGAATGGAACCGGTGAATGTACGCTGGTATGTGGAGGATGTTTCTGCACATTCTGCGCCGACGGCAATAGCCGGTCTTCCGGGCGTGGGACATGTGGGGAAGCTGGTGGTGGATCATCTGATCCATGCGCTTTCCGCGGTGAAGGTTGCCGAGATTACTTCGACGCTGTTTCCTCCGCAGATGTATCTGGGGGAGGATGCGGTTCTTCGTCTGCCGCGCAATGAGATCTTTTTTGTGCCGGGAACGGATGAACGTACTCCGGTGATTTTTCTTGCCGGTGATTGTCAGAGTACGAGCGCGGAGGGGCATTATACGCTTGCGGAAGGGTATCTGCGGGTGTTTGATCTTCTGGGCGTCCGCCGTATCTATACGCTGGGCGGGTACGGTGTCGGCCGTATGGTGGAACATCCCCGCGTGCTTTCGGCGCTTAGTTCTTCTTCGCTGAAGGAGGAGGTGCTTGCGGCCGGTGCGGTGGTGAGTCCGGAGGAGCCGGTGGGGGGTATTATCGGTGCTGCGGGTCTTCTTGTTACGCTCGGTCGTCTGCATGGTATGGAGGGTATTGCACTTCTCGGGGAGACGTCCGGGTATCTGGTGGATCCGGTGAGTTCAACGGCGGTGCTGGATGTGCTGGAGCGGCTGACCCGGATTCGTGCCGACCGGACGGAGCTGACGGATCTTGCGGAGCAGATGATGACCGAGGTTGCGGCAATTGCGAATGCTGCGATGCCGAAGTCTGCGGATGATCTCAGTTATATCGGGTGAGGTATGCAGAGGAATACGGATCTTCATCTGCACTCACGTTTTTCGATGGCAACGTCTCCGGATATGCTGCCGGAGAATATTCTTGCCGGGTGCAGGGTCAAAGGCATCTCGGTTGTCGGCAGCGGCGATGCACTGCATCCTGAGTGGCGCAGGATGTGGGAGCCGTATCTGGAGAATGCGTTCGGGATTACGGTTGTGCCGCAGACGGAGGTTGAGGATTCTTCGCGCGTGCATCATGTGATTCTTGCGGAGACGTTTGATCAGTTTGCTGAGTTGCAGGAGGTGTTTGCGCCTGCGTGCGGGCATCTGACGACTGCCGGCAGGCCGCATCTGCAGCTGAACGGGGAGGAGATTGCGTCTGCGGTGCATGCGGTTGGGGGGATGATTGGTCCTGCCCATGCGTTTACGCCGTGGACTTCGCTGTTTGCGGCATATGCTTCGCCTTCGGAGTGTTACGGGGAGGAGGGTTTTGAGTTCTGCGAGCTGGGTCTTTCGGCGGATTCCACGTATGGTGCGGGTATTGCGGAGTTTGCGGGTGTTCCGTTTCTGACGAATTCCGATGCCCACAGTCCGACGCCGGTGAAGCTGGGCCGTGAGTTTACGCGGATGGAGGTTTCGGGTGATTCTCCCCGGGCGGTTCTTGCGGCGGTTTCTGCGGGTGCGGTTGTGCTGAATGCCGGGTTTTTCCCGGAGGAGGGGAAGTACAATCGTACGGCATGTACCCGCTGTTATGCGCAGTTTTCTCTTGCGGAGGCGGAGGCGCTGCACTGGCGGTGTCCGCACGATAAGGGAAGGATTAAGCTGGGTGTGCGTGAACGTGCGGAGCGGCTTTCTACTCTTTCTGTGCCGACGTTCCGTCCTCCGTATCTGAAGATGATTCCTCTCGGCGAGGTGATCGCCCGTGTGCTGGGTGCTTCGTCGCCGCATACGAAGAGGTGTGCGGCGCTGTACGGCAGGTTTATTGAGGCGTTTGATAATGAGATTGCGGTTCTGCTGGAGGTTCCGGAAGGGGATCTGGGTTCTGTTTCGCCGGAGGTTGCGGCAGCAGTGGTGAAGATGCGGGAGGGGCGCGTTACGCTGTTCCCCGGTGGCGGCGGCAGGTACGGGTCGTTTTCGTTCTGATATTTTTCCGGTGCTGCAAAGAAAGGTTCACTGTTTTGCGGTGAGTTCTGCTGCGATGCGTTCTTCGGCGATCCGGATGTATCCTTCGTCGATTTCAAATCCTACGAAGGGGATGCCAAGCCGGACGGCTGCAAGGGCGGTGCTGCCGATGCCCATGAAGGGGTCCATGATGAGGCGGCAGCGGTCGGTGCCGTGGTCGCGGATGCACATTACCGGCAGCTGGACCGGGAAGGTGGCGGGGTGGGGGCGTTCTTCGCGGATGGTTTCGTAGGGGATAAACCAAGTGTTGCCGCGGTCGCGGATGTCCTGTTTTTTCTGTACCCACCGGCGGATGTTGCTTTTGTCCTGGTACGGGACGCCGTTTGCGAGCCGGTTGATGGGTACGTTACCGGTTTTGGTGAAGTGGAAGATGAATTCGTGGCAGTCGTTGTGATACCGGCGGCTGTTGATCGGTTTGTAGTGGCCGATGGCGATGCCGTTTTCGGGGATTCCGGCGTTGTAGAATCTGCCCATGTCTTCTTTGGGGAGTGCGATGGATTTTATCCAGTGGATCATGTTCTGGAGGATGAATCCGGATTTCCGGAATTCCATGGCGACGTCCATGGGAATCCAGGGGTCTTTGAGGCTGCCGCCGACGTTGAGGTACAGCGAGCCGTCTGCGGAGAGTACGCGTGCTGCGGCGCCGGCGACTTCGTTCATCCAGGCGAGGTATCCGTTGCGCGGGATGGTGTCGTCATAGGTGGTGTAGAGTTTGCCGATGTTGTAGGGGGGTGAGGTGACGATGACGTCAACGGTTCCTGCGTTCATGCGGTTCATGCCGGTGATGCAGTCGCAGTGGTGGATGGTTCCCGGGTGTGTCATGGTGAGAGGATTTTTTCTATGGTGATTTCGTAGGTGATGGTTTCGCCGGCAAGCGGGTGGTTGGCGTCTACGGTGATGCTTTTGTCGGTTGTGCTGACTACGGTGACAAGGCAGGGTTTTTTCAGGACTTCGATTCGGATGATCTCGCCCGGTGCCGGGTCGTGTTCGAGGCTGAGTTTATGCCGTTTGATGGTGACGACGAGTTTTTTGTGGTATTTTCCGTAGGCTTTTTCCGGCGGCAGTGTGACCGTGACGGTTTCTCCTTCGGATTTTCCGATGAGGGCTTCTTCAAATGCCGGGTTGATCTGTTTTTTTCCCAGGGTTATCTGTACCGGTGTGCCGGAACGGGTGTTTTCAAAGATTTCCCCGTCGGGGCGGCGGCTGGTGAAGTGGAGAAGAAGTGTGCTTTCGGCAGTGACACCGGTCATGGTTATTCTGTATGTCGGGGATGGTACATTAGGATTTGTCCGGGACCTGTTGCGTTGTGCGTGGGGAGGGTGAGATGAGCCGCTTGAGATTCGTACGGTTCTGACGTGCGAATCTGCGGCAGTTTTCTTCTTTTTCCGTTTCTGCCAGCAGTTTCCCCCAAAAAAAGGATGTGGGTCAGAGCCGGAGTTTTTCCGGGTCTGTTCGGAAATGGTGATGAGGGGGTTTCGGAGGGTGTGATGCCGCATTGCTGCTTCGACGGTTGCGCGTGAGCATCCGAGTTCGCGTGCGATCCTGAGTACTTTTTTTCCGGCGAGGAGTTCGCGGCGGAGAGTTTTCTTCGTGAGAGTTCCGCTGTGGTGATCGGATCACCGGTCATAAAGAAAAGATGTCTGTTCCTTTTTCCCTTGTGAGTGGCGGAAACCGGGAAGACATCTGATGTTTGTTCCGGGTATGTTTTGTGGTGCTGAGTTCTGGTTCCGGGGTGTTCACCTCCGTGATTGGTGTGTCGTCCGGATCTATAACGTCCGGGGACGAATGTGATGTATCACCCCGTCAGTATTTATAATTTTGGGGAAAAACGGGGATTTCGGAGGTTTTTTCGGGGAAATCGCAACGAAGAAACATTTATATGTGTTGAAGTCAATAATCGCAGGTAAAAACAAATTATATATCTGCGATTATGCAGTCGCAATCCCTGCTGTTTTTGTGGTTTGTTCGCGCACGGATTTCCCTATGGTTTCCACAAATATTGAATCCTGTTATAGTAGTATTTAGTACTGTCTATGATATAATAGTATCTCCAATTCATCTGAATATATCTCTGCTTATGGATTATGGTTGTTTCCTGCATTTTTTGAAAAGAGCGTCCTGAAATGAAATTTCGGAAGTATAGCTCAGGCATATTTTTTTGAGCCGCAAATTTTGTCTTATTTTTTGTGCGCACGCTGCATATATGATGAAATTTCAATTAAGGAATTTTCCGCGTTATATCCTACTATAAAAGGATATAATCGGTAGCGAATGACGGCTCCACCGTGTCTGTCGCCGCATCTCTCTCCGGTTTTGTCCTGTTATGGTGTGAGTATGACAGTAAAAAGTATTCCGGGGAGGATGCATTCTGTGTTTTCCCCTGAGGTGTGTGTGCAGTGGGCACAGCAGAACCACCGCATACGTAATGCAGCAGGTACGAACACGCTGACACTCCCGGATATTCCGGGGATACGGAGGGAGGTTTCATGATGTCCCGGTCATGTTCCCCAACGCGTGCGGCGGATGCCGGTCTGCGGCGCGTGATGTTCACTGCCGCAGGGATACTTCTGCTTGTGCTGCTCTGTGCAGCCCCGGCGGCAGCATCCGCAGCCGATGCAGTGGTGTTCGGCGGCGGTACGTTTGAGACAGCAGAAAAACTTGCAGATGCACTCGGCAGTGGAAACGCAACCGCAGATGGCGGGACACTCACCCTGTTAACAGACCTCAACCTCACCGGTACCATCAACATCACCGGCAAGATGACCATCCTCGGAGCTGATCACACCATCTGGCGCGGCGGCAAGGACTTCCATCTCATCAACGTAACCGGCAGCGACGGTAATCTCACGCTCGGCAGTGATGAGACCTCGAAGCTGACGGTAGACGGTCAGGGCACCCCCTTCACGGGAAAGAAGGGACCCATCGTCGTTACGTCCGGCGGCAATCTCACGATGAAGAGCGGTGTCAACCTGACAAACAGCATACTGACCGAGCTTGGGGCCGTGAACGACGGCGGCGGGGTGACTGTGAGGTCTGGCGGCACGTTCACGATGTACGGCGGTGAAATCTCCAACAACAGGGTCCAATATGGCACCGGCGGGGTGCATGTGGCCTCCGGCGGCACGTTCACGATGTACGGTGGTGAAATCTCCAACAACACGATCACTGACACCGACGGCGGCGGGGTGTATGTGTATGGCGGCACGTTCACAATGTCCGGCGGAACCATCTCAGATAACACGGCCGGGAACTACGCCGGCGGGGTGGCTGTGAGGTCTGGCGGCACGTTCACACTGTCTGGTGGAACCATCTCAGATAACACGGCCATCAGCGGCGGCGGGGTGTATGTGTATGGCGGCACGTTCATGATGTCCGGCGGAACCATCTCAGATAACACGGCCGGGAACTACGCCGGCGGGGTGTATGTGATGGGCGGCACGTTCACTATGTCGGGCGGAACCATCTCAGATAACGCGGCCGTGAACAACGGCGGCGGGGTGTATATGAGTGGCGGCACACTCACGCTGTCCGGCGGAACCATCTCAGATAACACGGCCACCAAGAACGGCGGCGGGGTGTATGTGGGTGGCGGCACGTTTATCATGAACGGTTCGGCAGCCGTTACCGCGGACAACGACGTTTATCTGGTCTCTGGCAAGAAAATTACCGTCAATGGCGCGATGTCCGGCGGCGGTGCACAAAATATCACGCATGCGGTGACAACTGCTGGTACTATCGTCGTATCCGTCGACTACTCTGGCGGCACAGCAAAGAGTGTGAAACAGTATTTCAAACTGAACTCCTTACTTGCATCGGAGCAGCGGATCGGACTCACGGCGGAAGGGAATGATCTGAAGATCGGTGCACTTGTACCGGAAGTGGACGACCCCACCGTGTTCGTCACCCCGTACACCTCCACCGTGGCAAACGTCAGCTTCAACCTGACGACAGCTTCAGGTGCAACAAAAGTGTATGTCAACCTGACGCCTGTCAGTGGCGGCACTCCGATCGCAACACAATATACCGGAACCATTTCTCCCGGTATGGGTGTGGTCAATCATCAGGTTCCCGGCCTTACCGCAGGAACCGCCTACACCCTGAACATCACACCGTGGAATGATACAACAGAGGGTACTCTTTTTACGACCACGTACACCGCACCGTCACCGGTCTACACCGTCACCGTCCAGAACGATGGTCACGGAACCGGCTCTGCATCACCCGCAGGCGGTGTCGCAGGAACAGCGATAACCCTGACCTCCTCCCCCGCCTCCGGCTACCAGTTCAAAGCGTGGCAGGTTGTTCAGGGCAGCGTATCCGTCAGCGGCAACACCTTCCCCATGCCGGCAGAAAACGTCATACTGAAAGCACTCTTCGAACCGCAGACAACACCGACACCTGCACCGACACAACCCCGTCCGCCCTCCTCCGGAGACGGCGGCGGCTTCAGCTCAACCGACAGCGGCTCGGTCAGCGCAACCGGTCAGGTCAGCTTCGGCACCACAACCGGCGTCACCCGCATCTCCTTTGCCCCAGGCACCAGCGGTACCGTAACCATCGACACCAAACCGACCGGCGTCACCCCGCCTCCGGACAGCTACATCGTCATTGACATCACCGGCCCGGCCTTCGAAGGATATGCCCAGATAGAGTTCAGTGTCCCGGTCGCCCTCCTCACCGACCGCGGCCTCACGGTCTATGACGTTTCCCTCCGGCACTTCATCGGCGGCAAATGGGTAACACTCAGGACCCACTACCTCGGCGAAGAACGCGGCGCCGCAAACTACATCGCAGCGACGCAAACCTTCTCCCCGTTCGCCATCGTCTACGAAAAAGGCGGCGCAGAAATCATAGAATCTGCAACCCCCGAACCGACCGGCAGCACAACCGCCCGTCCCACCGTTCAGGAAACATCCGGAGATCTCCGGCCCGCCTCCGGAGTGCAGAACACCCCGGCCGCTACCACCGCAGCACCTGACGGAGGAACCCCGGTACCCACCTTAACCCAGGCGCCGGCACCCGTGTTCGGCGCACTGGCAGGACTCCTTGCCGCAGGGGTTCTGTTCAGACGAAGAGAGTAATCCTCTCTTCTTTCCTTCACCTGACCTTCATCAGCGGCAGAGGGCATCCGCAATATCAGCGATAGAACGTTTCGGGATCTGCAAAATCGTAAACTCATGAATTCCGTCCCGAAACGCACCTCCAAATAACCGGCCGGCAAACTGCAGCTCTTCATGATCTGCACACCACACACGCGGTGGGACCCGTGTACCGTTTGCCGCCCGGGGTAAACTCATCGCAAAGCAGACTTCAGCGGATGTCCGCCGAAACCGGTGACGGTCAGCAGGAGGAGGCACGTCTATCTCAATCTCTCTTCAGGAAAAGAACCATGATAACCCTAAAAAGATACATCGCAGTATTCGTCTTATTTCTTCTCTTCCTCAGCTTTGTCCTTATTATCCTGCACCTGCTGTTTTGCTGAAATACACTGCAGGTCCTCTTCCAGGCACAGCGCTCTGTAGCGGTGCCGGTCCGGGGGATCCGTTCTCCGGGATGTTCTTTGTTTTCTCATGGTGGGGGCCGTGCACCCGCCCGGCCTGCGGCAGCATCGCAGCATTCCACCACCACATACAGCCAGAGAACACGTGTCCGCCGCTTCGCGGGAAAACACAGAACACACAGAAATTATCAACATCATGTGATCACTCACCCACCTACAATTTTCAAAAAGATTCCAGAGAAAAAAAAACCGACGAAATACTTTCGCGGCACAACATTGCCCATAAACAACCGGTAAAATTACCCGGCTGCACCGCAGAAAACAGACCAAACCCGAATAAAAAATCCCCCGCTTACCGGTATCGCGGATCCTGCTCTGCCGGACAGAAATTACACAAAGCCGACGGCAGATCCCGCTCCTTATCCCGGATAGGACACAACACCCGCCCGTCCTCGCGGTGCACCGTTGCCCCGCCCGGAAACGGCATCCCCACCGGATGCCCGTATCCCCCTGCAATCAGCATCACATACCCATACACCAACCGGTAAAAAAACGTACTCAGCGGATGCCCCATCTGCGGAAACGGATCATCCGATCTTCCCTTCCGCACAAAACACTGCACCCGCGCAACCTCCCAGAACTCATGCCACAGCGCCGGATCTGCCAGCGGTGCATCAGAAACCCCGCCCGACCGGTACACCTGCAGAACCGCATGATACTGATTCAGCAGATCCAGACTATAAGGCCGGTATGCCCTCCGGTACGGATCCGGCAGCTTCTCCACCTCGCGGCGGATAAAACCCCCGATATACTGAAGATCAAACACCGTATACCGGCAAAGAGCCGACCCGATTCTCTCCACCGCCTCAGCAGTACCCCGCACCGCCTGAAGAGACCTCACCGTCTCTTCAATAAACACCGCCGACTCGCCATCGGACAGAGACAGAACATTCATCTGCGAAGAACAGCCCAGGCTCCCAGCAGGGCAACAACCGGCAGAACCGCACCGACCGGCGACTTCGTCGGCGCCGGCGGAATCCCGGACGTTCCCGCAGTTGTTGGAACATCCGTCCCGGCAGACACCGGAACCAGATCTGCAACAACACTCGCCGTTGCAAAATTCTTCGGCATCACCGGAATCAGCGTCGCATACTCCTGATACCCCTCAGCCTTCACCTGAACATAATGCAGACCAAGCTTCACATTATCAATATTCAAACTACCATCCGCAATCGTCCCATAGTAACTGTTGTCCAGAAACACCTGGGCACCTTCCGTACCCGAAACAGCAACAAGACCAATATCCTTCGCCCCCTCCGTCTTCTTGTACACCGTCACATTCATAGTCGCATTCCGGCCGGAAGGAACATACGCCGACCCCTTCCAGACCTCATACGTATTACCCGGAACCTCGACACGCACATTCGCCATCGCATCCCCCGGAATCACCGTAAAAACCGGAGTATATCCAACAAGCTTCCCGGAAACCGTCACCGTTGCACCGGCAGGCTCCGAATTAATCGTCAGCCCCGCCTCATTCTCCGCGAACGCAGCAACCGCGGAAACTCCGCATACCGTGAACAAAAACATACAAAGCAGAACTGTCAGCAGATACTTCTTCATATCATTACCTCCACCCTCCATCCTATTAAATGCACCGGCGCAGCACCAACCCCAGACCGATCGCAAGACCGGTCAACAGTCCCGCCAGCGGAACCGGCGTCTTCGTCGGTGCGGAAGGAACTGCCGCAGTCGTCGGAACCAATGTTGCCACCGTTGCAAACGGCATCAGATTCGCAACAACCTTCGTAGTTTCCACATTCTTCGGCAGCACCTCCACCAGATCCGTATAGGTCGCATAGCCATCCTTTTTCACCACCACCTGATGCAGACCAAGCTTCACCTCATCCCTGACCACCGTCCCGTTCGTAATCGTCCCGACAAAGCCGTTATCAAGATACACCTCCGCCCCCTCCACAGAGGAAGAAACACTCAGATATCCGGTCGAACGAATCCGATCCTCGGTCCGGTAGAGCTTTGCCGTATAGGTAACATGCTCCCCCTTGGGAACATACACCGACCCCTTCCAGACATCATACCCGCCGCCGTGACGCTCTATCCACACCGAAACCGTCGTTCCCCCGTCAACCTCAACCGTCACCGGACTATACCCGGCAAACCTATCCGAAACCCGCACATCCGCCCCGCCCGGAATAGAATCGATCGTCAGCTTACTCACCGGCTCATCCGCCGGAACCGCAGGTATCAGGATCATCATACACAGAAAAACAAAAAAGAGGAGAAAAACCTTCATATGCATAGATCACCGTGCATCCTCATAAATGAATCGCCCGTACCAAACAGCATAAAGAGAAATTAATAACCGATCAGCCCCAACATGTCCTGAGTTAGCATGGAGATTGCATACGCCGTATTAGTGGTGGTTGGTCTTGTCGCATTCGAAACCGTGGCAAGTATCGACAATGCAATCATCAATGCAGATATTTTGTCCACCATGAAAGCGTGGGCACGCCGCTGGTTCCTGACCTGGGGTATTATCATTGCCGTCTTTGGTATCCGCGGAATTTTACCGTGGCTTATCATCTGGTTTTCCACCCCCTCCCTCGGCCCCATCGGAGCACTGACCGCAACCTTCTCCAACGATAACGCAGCAGCAGCCGCGATTCATCAAAGTGCCCCGTTCCTCCTCCTGGCCGGAGGTATCTTCATGATCTTCCTCTTCCTCCACTGGCTCATGGCCGAAGAGAAGAACTGCATCGTTCCGGGCGAACGTGCCATGTCCCGGCAGGGCCCCTGGTTCTATGCAGTTGCCGCAATTATCCTGTTCCTTCTCTGCTACGCCGCAGCACAGATCAACGCCCTCCTTGCAGTAGCCGCCGTGGGAGGGTCGGCAATCTTTTTCATCATGCAGGGATTCCGGCTCTTCGCCGACAAAAAATCTGCGGAACTGGAAGCAGGAACCTCAAAAAAATCGGATCTCAGTAAACTGATGCTTCTTGAGGTGATTGATGCGACGTTCTCCATTGACGGCGTTATCGGTGCATTTGCATTCACCATGTCCGTCCCCCTGATTCTGATTGGAAACGGAATTGGTGCCGTCATCGTGCGTGAACTCACCGTCCGAAACATCGACAACATCAGAAAATACGCCTACCTCAAAAACGGCGCGATGTACTCAATCTGTA
Organism: Methanocorpusculum vombati; assembly: GCF_026891935.1. NCBI lineage: Archaea > Methanobacteriati > Methanobacteriota > Methanomicrobia > Methanomicrobiales > Methanocorpusculaceae > Methanocorpusculum > Methanocorpusculum vombati. The sequence continues at coordinate 69,009 of NZ_JAPTGC010000008.1, forward strand.
CCCTCGGACTTATCATGTGCGGCGAAGGATTCGGTCTGGACATCCCCATCTGGTTTGCCCCGCTCCTGACCATCGGTATTGTGGCAACATTCTTCTGGCTCTCACTGCGGAGAATCAAAAAAGGCGACTTCGGCGTCTGCCCGATCCCGCGGGAATAACCCGTCTCTCCTTTTTTTTATCTTCCCGGAAACTTTGAACCAGACGTTTCGGATCGTTCGGGGTTCTTTTACTTTGATTTTCTATGAGAGAACCACGGAAATTTCAAAATTTTCATGATTCCCCCATGGAAAGCCAGAGAAAAAACTCCCGAGTACAGTCTCCGAAAAAAACACCTACGAAATCATCCCGGGAATCACAGACAACAGCAAAAAAAGAAAAATTATGCCACATCCGGCACGAACTTCGTACCATAGTGGATAACACCATCTGAACCCTCACGGTCCAGAACACGGAACACCGACCGGACCGGCATACCGATATACACCTCATCCGGCTCGCAGATAACCTGCGTCGTCATCCGTGCCCCTTCCTCCAGCTCAATAATTGCCAGCACATACGGCTTCATATCCGCATACTGATCACTTGCCGAATGAATAACCGAGAACGTCAGAACCTTTCCCTTACCGGAACACTGATGCTCCACAATCTTTCCATTCCGGCGGCAGTGCGGACACACCGAACGCGGCGGGAAAAACACCCTGCCGCAGGTCTCGCACCTCGTACCCACCATATTATATCTCTGGGGAATCGCTCTCCAGAATCGTGCAACTGTCATCGTTTAGGCCCTCCTGAAAATGTGTGACACAACCGTAGCACCCGTACCACCCACATTCTGGGTCATACCGATCTCCGCACCCTCAACCTGGCGCTTACCGGCTTCGCCGCGAAGCTGCTGGACAACCTCCCAGACCTGCTTGATACCCGTCGCACCGACAGGATGACCGCATGCCTTCAGACCGCCCGACGTATTCACCGGCAGCTTACCGCCAACCTGCGTCTCGCCCTCCTCCGTGAACTTCCCGGCAGTTCCCTTCGGAACAAACCCGAGATCCTCAATCGCGCAGAGCTCGGCAATCGTGAAACAGTCGTGCACCTCCACAAAGTCGATATCCTTCCGCTCCAGCTTCGCCTGCTGGAACGCAGAATTACCCGCAGCAACCGTCGCGCCCATCGTGGAAAAGTCCGGTCTGTCATGCAGCGCAATCGTATCGCCCGCCTGAGCAGACGCCAGAACCTGAATCGGCGTATCCGTAAACTCCTTCGCACGCTCCAGCGGACAGACAATCACCACTGCCGCACCATCCGAAACCGGCGAACAATCAAACAACCGCAGGGGTGACGCAACAAGTGTAGACTTCATCACCGTTGACTGCGTAATCTCCGACCGGAACTGCGCAAACGGATTGCGGGCACCATGATAGTGATTCTTCACCGCAACCTGCGCCAGCTGCTCACGGGTCAGACCGTACTTATGCATGTAATCACAGGCGATCATCGCATAGAGACCCGGGAACGTCGCTCCCGCAAAACTCTCCCACTCCCGATCCGCCGCACCGGCCAAAACATCCGTCGCATCCGACACATCCGTCATCTTCTCAACACCGGCTGCCACAACCACATCGGACATCCCCGACGCGACCGCTGCAACCGCCTGCCGGAACGCAAGACCGCCGGAAGCACATGCCGCCTCCACACGGGTAGCCGGCACATGCAGCTCACCGCCCAGACCCACGTAATCTGCAACAAGCGCACCCACGTGTTCCTGACCAATAAACCGGCCCGCAGACATCGACCCGACAAACATCGCATCAATCTGCTCACCGGCAACATTCGCATCCTCAAGCGCCGCAACGCCCGCCTCTGTGCACAGATCGCGGAACGAAGTATCCCAGCGCTCTCCAAATGCCGTAATACCGGCACCAATAACTGCTACATCTCTCATTTTCCGCACCTCACACCTTGATCTTACCCTTATGGCGGGCATACACTGCATAATCAAGATACTTTGCACAGGCAAGCATCGCCTCAACCGACGGACCCTTCGACCGGTCGATCTTATCCAGAATTGCATCCGTCACCGTCAGATCAAACGCATCCGAACCCGACCCGCTGCCGTAGCTCGTAATAAAAATCCGGTCGCCCGGCTTTGCCGCATCCAGAACAGCCGCAAGACCAAGAGGGACCGCACCGCTGTAGGTGTTACCGAGTCTTGGGGCAAGCAAACCCGTCTTGATCTGATCATGCGTAAACCCGAGCATCGCCGCTCCCTTCTGAGGGAACTTCGCATTCGGCTGGTGGAACACCGCATAATCATAGTCCGCGGGCTTTGTTCCCATGTACTCAAGCATCATATGTGCAGCGCCGGTCACATGCTTAAAGTATCCCGGCTCTCCGGAGAACCTTCCACCGTGCCGGGGATAATCCTCACCCTCACGGCGCCAGAAATCCGGCGTATCCGTCGAAAACGAACAGGTATGGTTAATTACCGCAATCGGATCATCGTTGCCGATCACATACGCAGCGCCGCCTGCGGCGGCGGTGTACTCAAGGGCATCGCCCGGAGCACCCTGTGCCGTATCCGCACCGATTGCAACCGCGTACTTCATCATACCCGACGAAACCAGACCCATTGCCGTCTGGATACCGGCTGTTCCTGCCTTACAGGCAAACTCATAATCAGCTGCCGTCATCACCGGCGTTGCACCGATGGCTTCGCCGACGGTCACAGCCGTCGGCTTCACCGCATACGGATGGGACTCCGAACCCACATAGACCGCCTTGATCTCTGCGGGATCAACTGCCCTGCGTGCAAGCGCACTGCGTGCCGCTTCCACCGCAATCGTTGCCGTGTTTTCATCATAGTCGGGGACAGCTTTCTCAGAAACGCCAAGACCGCCCTTAATCTCTGCAGCATTGGCACCCCAGACACGTGCGATCTCCTCGACCTTAATCCTGTAACGGGGGATGTATGCCCCGTAGGTAATAATTCCTACCATTCTGTATTCCTCAGGCGGGTAATAATTTCCTGCACATCAAGCGACGTACATAATACGGTTATGCGATCCTTCTCTGCAAGCAGCTTCACCAGCGGATGAACATTCTCCACATCAATCCCCTGTAAAATCACATACGGGGGCTTGAACGGCGTCACCCGGATAGCAATCATCGGTGACTTCCCTGTGGAAACATCCGTAAAGATCAGCGCCCGCTCGGTGCTCCAGCCGTAAATGCGGTTGAACTCATTCGGAGAAAGATTCAAAATTGCATTCTGGCTGTTCACCACGGTATAGCCAAAGATCTGATGATCCTCTGAACCGTAAAGAAGGGTACATTCAATCAGTTCCGACAACTCTCGGATCGGAATTGACGAAGCGAAATCATGGATATCATAGATAACTTCATCATCGTAGTCGGAAAACAGCAGCTTGCCGTACTTTTGAATGTACTTACCGCCGTTCTCCTCATCAATATCCAGAAGAGTATCTACAATTTTTCCAACTACTCCGGTACCCGGACTCTTTCTCCTGCCACTCTCATAATCGCTGATAACAGACGGAGAAATACCAAGATGGTCCGCTAGCACACCGGGAGCAATCTGAAAACTGGATCTCCATTTTTTCAGCGCTTTCCCGGGAGCGTCTGAGAGAGTAATTTCACCTGCCATTTTTTCGGCAAGCTGTTGACGCAGTCCCGGTTTCATACAACATATTGTATTTCGTTCCCAACATAAAAGGCTGGTCGTCGAATTCGTCAATACACGAAGTAATAGATACGAACTCATATATAGGAAACAACCCAATAGTGAGTATCATGGTTACAGTCGATGCAGAGGATACCCTCTGTCTGAAGCGTATTGCAGCAATGGGAGGATGCAAAGGACCGGTCCGTCTCTCGACACAAAGTCTCGGCGAACAGCTGGGCATCAGCCAGCAGACCGCTTCGCGCAGACTGCGGTCACTGGAAACTGCACATCTCATCTCCCGGACGACCGAATCATCGGGACAGTTCGTACTGGTAACAAAAACCGGCGAAGAACTGCTGCGCCGCGAGTTCTCCGAGTACTGCAAAATCTTTGACCGTATCGGCGGGCACTACGTCCTCACCGGCAGCGTAATCTCCGGCGTCGGGGAAGGCAGATACTACATGTCCATCCCGCACTATCAGGAAAAGTTCACCGAACTCTGCGGATTCACCCCGTACCCCGGGACCCTGAACGTAAAACTAAACCCGCAGAGCGTCCTTGTCCGCAAACGGATCGACACACTTGAATGGATCACCGTTCCCGGATTCTCCGACGAACACCGGACCTTCGGCGAAGCACGCTGTATCCCCTGCAGAATCGACAACATTCCCTGTGCGATCGTGGTCCCCGGCCGCACTCATTATCCGGAAGACATTATTGAAGTAATCTCCGGCGTCCCTCTGCGCGGAACGCTCGGACTCAGTGACAACGACAGCGTAGAGGTAGAAATTGGCTATGATTGAAAAAGCATTGGACGCCCTGAAACAGGGCAAGGTAATTCTGCTGTACGACTTTGACAACCGCGAAAAAGAGACGGACTTTGCAATCCTCTCCTCCGCAGTCACCCCGGAAACAATCAGAATGTTCAGAAAAGACGGCGGCGGCCTGATCTGTACCGCAATCTCCGGAGCAGCAGCGCAGGCATTCGGTCTGCCGTTTGCATCCGATGCCCTGCGGTTCGCCGGAGACATTGTGGAAAAAGAAGGAGACGTTCCCTACGACCGGCGCAACCACTCATCCTTCTCACTCTGGGTAAACCACCGCAACACCTACACCGGCGTCACCGACCGGGACCGGGCACTGACCGTCACCTCCATTGCAGAGTACGTGAAAAACTTTGAAAACGGAACAACCGGAAAATTCTCCGATGACTTCCGTACACCGGGTCACATGGCACTGCTGCGCGCAGCAGACGACCTGCTGGATCAGCGCCGGGGCCAGACGGAATTATCAGTTGCCCTGGCACAGATGGCCGGCGTAACTCCTGCCGTAACCATCTGCGAAATGATGGCAGACAATGGTCTTGCCCTGGACAAAGAAGGGGCAAAAGCATATGCAAAAGAGCACGGACTGGTATTTATCGAGGGACAGGAAGTACTTGACGAATGGGAGCGGCGCAGAGCCGCAGCCTGACCTTTTTTTATTTTTCAGAAAACAGAAAAAATCTTCACGCCTCAAACGTGAAGATCTCCTCAATGGTTGTATTAAAATATCTCGCCATACGGAACGCAAGCTCCAGCGACGGATCGTACTTGCCCTTCTCAATAGCAAGAATCGTCTGGCGGGTAACCCCGAGCGCCTGTGCAAGCCCCTCCTGCGTGAGATCATGCATGGCCCGATAGACCTTGATCTTATTCTTCATCGTCATCCCACTCCCCGAACTTGTGAGAGTAATAAATTCTGAATGCAACATAGATGAACAGCATCAGGACAAGCAGAAGAATCTGAATCACTCCGAATATCCCGAGATGCGAAATCGCAATCATCTCCGGCGGCGCCGGGAAGATATTGATGACCTCCATCGGGTCGGCAGTTACAGAGTAAACAACATCCGTTACATTCTGGTGAATCGTGAACGCAACCGAACCATCCACAGGTGGCTGGGTAAGGTTCATCGCATGAAGCACCCCGTTTCCGGCATCCTGCACGGAGTTTATTTTATGCGGTCCGGGGACGGAAACAATAAAATTCTGAAAACCTAAGGAAGCACTGAAAACATACACGACCGTTGCAAGATTTACCGAAAAAAAGCTGACCCAGAACGCTTTCAGCGTAGCTGACGCTGTCTTCATATCAATGAGATTCTGACGCTCGTCGGCATAGCAGTCCGTCACTTTCCTGCGCAGAACAAAATACAGCAGCGCTCCCGCAACAAAGCCCACACCGATAATGAACGGATTGGAAGCCTGAATGGACTCCCAGAAAAGCAGAACCTCAATGAGACCGATAATACCGATGATAATATAGAAGTTATTTTGTTTCATGACTGTCAACCCTGCCGAAACTCCCGCCACCATCTGCGGGGGATGTATGCAACCTTTTACATTATACAATTGTGTACAGGGATATTATATCTTTCTCATCTCGGAAGATACCTGGTTCAGAAAAAAAGAGAACTCATGTGGTATCAGCCGTCTCATGGGGGTTTCACCGGCTGATTACCATTTGGGTTTTCCTGTGGTGTGTGGTATGAATGGGTGTGTGTGTATGTGACTGATTCTTACCTGTTTGGATTTGGTGTGTTGTGTGTGCTGTTGTCTTTCTTGCTGAATGTTTTTTTCTGTACTTACTGTAGAGGAGGAATTTTCATCTATTTCCTGGAGGAAACGGGAATGACCAGCTCTTGTGCCGGGGGACACCATCCTGATCTCCCATCCCTTCAGTGTATAGTATATTTTACATTATGTAATATATAGTTTCCCGTAAGAACAGACATCCGCGACACTTATCACCCCTCCGGTACAACATAGAAAACAATTATGAGCATCCCCCAGAATCCTTTGCCGCAGCCGGAGTTTTTGCCGATGACGCCCAAGGAACTGAAGAAATGCGGGGTCATACAACCCGATATCATTCTTGTCTCAGGCGACGCCTATGTGGATCATCCCTCCTTTGCCACAGCCCTGCTCGGGAGGGCACTGTGGGATGCGGGCTTTACCGTAGGCGTCATTGCCCAGCCGGACTGGACGGATCACAACCTCAAAAGCTTCAAACGGCTGGGAAAACCGCGCCTGTTTTTTGCTGTCGTCCCGGGTGCCGTCGACCCGCTGGTCAACGCCTACACACCGGCACTGAAAAAGCGGTCAAAGGACAGTTACTCGCCCGGCGGCAGACTCACCCGCCCGGAACGCACAACCATCGTATATACAAACGCTCTCCACTGGCAGTACCCCCAGATCCCGATTGTCATCGGCGGGATTGAAGCAAGTCTCCGACGGTTCGCCCACTACGACTACTGGAGCAACAGCGTCAGACAGGGAATCCTTGCCGACGCACCGGCCTCACTTCTTGTGTACGGCATGGGCGAACTTGCCCTCATTGAGATCGCAAAACGGATGCAGCAGGGCGACACCGTCGACACCATCCGCGACATTCCCGGTACCTGCTGGACAATGAGCGTAGGCGAGTTCCGTAAAAACCCGCCGGAAGACGCCGTAGTGCTGCAGTCCTATCCGAACGTCGTCGGCAAAGGAGTATTTGCAAACGCCTACGCGACCATGTACCGCGAAGGACACAAACGGCTCGTACAACCGCACCCCAAAACCGTAATCGTAGCAAACCCGCCCATGCGTCCCGTAACCACAGAAGAACTCGACCACCTCTACGAACTGCCGTTCACCCGGAAACAGCATCCCTCTTACAAAGAACCAATCCCGGCGCTTGAACCGGTACAATTCTCTCTGGTAACCCATCGCGGCTGTTTCGGCGGCTGCTCGTTCTGTGCGATCACACATCATCAGGGGAGAATCGTCACCTCACGAAGCGAAGACTCCCTCATCCGTGAAGCAGAACGCATGACCGAAATGCCGGAGTTCCGGGGAACCATTCAGGATGTCGGCGGACCGACCGCCAACATGTATGGCTGCACCTGCAAAACATGGGAAACAGGAACCCCCTGCCCCGATAAAAACTGCATAAAATGCGGAGCATTCACGAACGGAACGGAACGGCAGCTGGCACTCCTGGAACGTCTGCGCAATCTTCCAAAGGTCAAACACGTATTCATCAGTTCCGGCATCCGCTTCGACCTCATACCCAAAGGCGACTTGGGAGACCATTACCTGCTGGAACTGCGGGACCACTACATCTCCGGACACCTGAAAGTCGCGCCCGAACACATCTCCGAGCGCGTAACCGAACTGATGAACAAACCGCGGAACCGTGTGTTTTACGACTTCCACGTACACTTTGAATCATTGCAGAAACGAAAAACACCCAAAGGAAAGAACCGGCAGTATCTGGTACCGTACCTCATGTCCTCCCATCCCGGATGCCGGATTGAAGACATGATCGATCTTGCGCTGTACCTGCGCAAATACAACCTTTACACCGAACAGGTACAGGACTTCACGCCGGTTCCCATGACCCTGTCCACAGCAATGTACTACAGCGGCATACACCCTCTTACCCGACAGAAGGTCTATGTACCGGTCGGCGGCGAAAAACGCATCCAGCGTGCCCTTCTGCAGTGGAAAGACCCAAAACAGTATGACCTTGCCATCGTCGGACTACTGCAGGCAAAAAGAAGCGATCTTATCGGTGATCTGATACCCGCACGCGGCAAGTTCCCCAAAGAGAAAAAAACATAACAAAACCAAAAAGAATTTTTTTTTACTGCTGCACTCCCGCAGCAGCATCCGGTTTCTTCTCGGACCTGAAGAACCAGCCGCGATAAACCAGCGGCACTATCACCGTCGTAATCAGTGACATCAGCACAATTGCAATGAACACCTCGTTCCCCAGCTGAAGCAGATACTCCTTCTGAACCGCATCGGTTGCCGCGGCTGCCATATCCTGGAAATGTGTCAGCGCAATCAGACCGACGATCATTGCCACTTCACCCCGGGGGGCCATGCCAAACCCGACGATCAGCGAATCACGGGTGTTCATACCAAGCAGGCGCGCCGGCAGACCGCAGCCCACCACCTTCGTAATGATAGCCACCACAATCAGCGCAATGATAAACCACAGCATCTCCGGCTTCTCGAACAGATACTGCAGATCCACAATGATACCCAGCGACACAAAGAAGATTGCCGCAAAGATGATGTACAGATACTCCGCACCGAGTTTGATGTCCAGACTATGCTTCAGGCTCACGCGGTTCACACAAACTCCTGCAAGGAACGCACCGACGATTGCCGACACTCCTACAAACTCCGCTGCCATTGCATAGAAGAACGCAACCATCATCGCAAAGATGAACACGAACTCCGGAAACTGCCGGGCGAGTTTCGTTGCATCCATCCGGGAGATCAGCGGCGGAATCACCTTGATACCGACAACCGCTGCAATAACCACAAACCCGATAGACTTAATCACGGTCAGGGCAACCGCCATCGGTACAAGTTCGCCGGTCGCACCAAGATCCTTGCAGATGGACAGCACAATCAGACTGAGAATATCATCAATAACCGCAGCCCCGATGATGGCTTTCGCAAACGGCTGGTGAAGTTTTCCCATCTCCCGCAAAACGTTTGCCGTAATCGCAATACTCGTCGCCGTAAGTGCGGTTCCGATGAAGATTGCGGTGTAGAAATCCATATTGAAGAACAGGGATGTCAGATATCCCCCAATCCAGGGGACGATAACCCCGATGAGGGCTATCACCCCGTACCGCCAGTTGGTGATATCACTGAGCTCAAACTCAAACCCAATCACAAAAAGAAGAATGATTGCGCCAAGACCTGCCAGACTCTGGACAAAATCCGTATAGGTGATAAGACCGAGAACACTCGGGCCGACGATAAGACCCACCAGAATTTCGCCGATAACCGCGGACTGGTGGATACGTGTTGCCAGGAGATATCCGCCAAGTGCCACGAAGAGCAGCAGGCTCATCTGAAACTCGACTGTTGAAGTGATATCCTCCATCATAATTCAATTTCAGATGGGGGCTGAGATGTAAAAAGAATATCGTTTGGAAGAAGTTACTCTTCACGAACGGCGAATAATTTTTCGTCCGGAATTGCCTGCATGACATGGAAAAGTTCGTCTTTGATCTCGTTCATGCGGCGCAGGTCCTCCGGGGTTGCGGTGCCTGCCTCGACTTTTTTCTTGAGTTCGGTTAGTTCCTCACTGGTGAGATGCGTTCCCGGCAGTTCGTCGATGAACAGTCTGTGCCCGTCTGGTTTGGTGATGACAAAGCTGACGGTGTTGGTATCAGCGACAACCATTCGTTCCGGATGGTGTTTCACGTCGAAGGTAACCTTGAGAGCATCCAGCGGACACCGGGTGGTGTGGGCAACAATTCTGATATCGTCCTCTTCCCCGGCCCATTTCGCCGCAACAACGGCGATCTTGTAGCCAAGGGCAATCCCGGGACAGGTGTGTCCGTGCGCTTTGGCTATTGTTTCAAATGCAGGAATCTGTACCATGATACGTTGAGAAAAAATGGTGGTGATGTGTTCAGAGATATTTGTGTGCGCGAAGCCAGTCTACCTGCGGGGTAGTGTAGCGGTAGACGATGTCGCATTTGTCGTCCTGGAAATCCCACGGGATAACAATGAGAATGTCGCCTTCGCGGATCCAGACCCGTTTCTTAATCTTTCCCTTAATCCTGCCAAGACGGGTGACACCGTCCGAGCACCGGACTTTGATATGGTTTGAACCAAGCATCAGCTCTGCCTGGGCAAACTGTTCTTTTGTGCGACGGTTCGGAAGTTTTACACGAATGATACTTCCGTCTTCTGCTACGTCCTGATTTGCGTTTTCTATTCGACCCAGAATATCTACCCCTGTTTGGGTAATACATTGGTTGTGTTATCTGATAAAGATGCCTGATGATCCGTTTTAAAAAAAACTCCTGCCCGGAGACATCTCCCGTGCGAAAGTATTAATGTATATACATGATATATACAATATGACGCAGGAGGAACTCGTGAACATCATCATCAGTAATGCAAGTGATAAGCCCATTTACGAGCAGATTACCGCGCAGATCAAACGCATGATCATCAGCGGCGAACTCCCCGAAGGGACCGCGCTGCCGAGCATGCGGCTTCTCGCAAAAGAACTGCGCATCAGTGTAATCACCACAAAACGTGCCTACACTGATCTTGAACATGACGGATTCATCGAAACCGTCACCGGCAAAGGAAGTTTTGTCGCAGGATCGAATCTTGAGATTATCAAGGAAGAACAGATGCGGCTGTGTGAAGAACATCTGCAACAGGCCGTGGATATCGCCGCACAAAGCGGCATTACGTATGAAGAACTTCGGGAAACCCTCGAACTCCTCTACAACGGAGAGTAACACAATGGAGTATGCAATACACGTTACGAATCTTTGCAAAGCTTATCAGGACTTTGCGCTGGACAATGTTTCCTTTGCCGTACCAAAAGGATGCATCATGGGATTCATCGGAGAAAACGGTGCAGGAAAGTCAACAATGATCAAGGCGATGCTTAACCTCGTCCACCGCGATGCAGGGAAGGTGGAGATCCTCGGAATGGATCTGGACAGTCATGAAAAGGAGATTAAGGAGCGAATTGGCGTGGTGTTTGATGAATGCTGTTTCCACGACAACCTCACTCCGGCTGACATTTCCAAAATCCTCGGAAACATCTATCAGAACTGGGACGGGAAACTATATCAAACGTATCTTGTCAGGTTTGGTCTTGGGGAAAAGAAAAAAATCAAAGAATTTTCCCGCGGCATGAAGATGAAGCTCGGCATTGCTGCGGCTCTTGCACACAACCCGGACGTGCTGATCCTTGATGAAGCCACCAGCGGTCTTGACCCGATTGTCCGCGAAGAAATTCTTGACATCTTCCTCGACTTTATTCAGGATGAGAACCATGCAGTTCTGATCTCATCGCATATCACGAGCGATCTTGACAAGATCGCAGACTATCTGACCTTCATTCATCACGGCAGAGTTGTCTTCTCGACAGGCCGCGACGAACTGATGGACAGCATGGGTGTTGTAAAATGCGGCACAGAGGATCTTGCAGGGATCGGGAAAGATCAGGTTATCCGGTACCGGAAGAATCAGTTCGGCTGCGAGGTTTTGATCCGTGACAAAAGGATATTTGCCGCAGGGCATCCGGGGGCGGTGATTGATCCGGTAACCACCGAGTCGATTATGCTGTTCTACTCACGGGGTGAAGAACTGTGAACGGGCTGCTCTATAAGGATCTGCTGAACCTGAACCCGACGATGAAGTATCTGGCGTTCATGGCGCTGATATTTTGTGTGGTGTTTATTCCGCTGGGAAACGAGCTGCCGGTGTACATTATTCTGATTATGTTTGGTGCGACGCTGCCGGTGACGGCGATCAGTTTTGATACGGCGGCACGGTGGGATAAGTACGCAGCAAGTCTGCCGCTTTCCCGCCGGGAGATTGTTGCGGCGCGATACAGCCTGATGATAGGCGGTATTTGTGTTGCAGGCATTATTTCTCTGGCAATTGCGGTGGTGATGACGGTTCTGATGCCGGGCGAAGGTATTTTTCTTCCATTTATTGATCCGCTGCCGCTGATGGTGATGTTTGTTGCCTGCGGGCTGGTGCTGGGCAGCATTGCCCTGCCGCTGACCCTGAAGTTCGGGCCGGAGAAGATGCGCTACATCGTTATGGTGATTGCACTGACCCCGGTTGTACTGATGCTTGGTATGATGTTTCTGATGGATCTTTCCGGAATAATGCCCGCATCCCCGGTGCTGCTGCCCGTTCTTCTGGGTGTTCTGCTCGCGGTGACGGCGGTTGTTGTCGTTGTGTCCTATCTGATCTCGGTACGGATTTACAGGAAAAAGGAGTTCTAATAAAATATGAACGGACTGCTGCTGAAGGACTGGATATATCTGCGGCGGACCATTGTAATGGTCACGGTCGTGATTGTCTTCTGTATGGTGCTGTTTGTACCGTGGGGCGTCAGTTCGGCTGAGTTTCTGGTTGCGGCCGCGATGGTTCTTTTTCTGCCGGTCACTGCCATGACTATGGATACGTCCAGCCGGTGGGAGCGGTATGCACTTTCCCTGCCGCTTTCCCGCCGGGAGATTCTGGCCGCCCGGTATGTGTTCTCGTGTCTCTGTCTGGGTGCAGCTGCAGTGATCTGCGGGGCGGCGGCGGCTGGTTCGGTGGTATTTCTGGGCGGCTATGATCTGCTGGGAGTTTCGCCGCTGATCTGGTGGGCGGGGTGTACCGGTGCTGCCCTGCTGATGCTGGATTTGCTGCTTGCGGTGTATTTTGTGTACCGCGTGAATGTCGGCATCCTGCTGTTTCTGGTACTGTGTTTTGTACCGACGGCGGCGGTGTACTGGCATGATCTCCTGACTCCGGATGTTTTCGGTGTCATAGCGGCGCTTCTTGCAATCCTCGGGCTTGCGGGATTGTGGGTGTCGTGGCGGGTTTCGCTGCGGGCGTTTGAACGCTGGGATGTGACCTGATGTATCCTGTTCCGGTACGGATACTCTGCGGGAGAGGGAATTGTGCCGCTATCCAAGTGCGTATATCCTATGAAGGACGATAACTCTCTATGACAACCAGCGCAGCAAAGAAGGCAGAGATTGTAGCGTATCTTGAACAGATTGCTGCAATCCTGAAAGAAGGCGATAATGATGTGGTGGAAGTGCGCATCGCAAAACTCGGTGATGCAATTCACCACTCAAAAGAGCTGAATCATCATGAAAAGCATACGGCAGGCGAAATTCTGAAGATTCGCGACTGGAATGCACTGAAGAAATATCTGGAGAATATGTAAATTTTCTTTTTTGGTCTGCTCTGCAATTTTTTGATATGTTCCACCACACCCTGATGCGAATTCCCTGAGCACAAAAGCCATTATCCGGCAGCACCAACGAAGAAGGCAATGGGCGAACGGTACTGGGAAGTTGACGCAGTCAGAGGTATCTCTCTTATCGGGATGATTCTCTTTCACGTCATCTCCCTCATGGTAATCTTTCACATGACCTTTACCCTGGACTGGTATTATGAGGTCTGCCGCTACATTCACCTGGGGACAAGTGTCTTCGTCATTATATCCGGTGTTGCCCTCGTTCTCCGGTACGGCAGAATGGCCGATCGCTCAAAACGCGAATACCATACGGCAATTGTCCGGCGGGGCATTCAGATCTTTCTTATCGGCATAGCCATTGCCGTCATCGCTTCCCTTGCCATCCACTTCATCATCGGTGACGGCAACTATATGCTCTTCAACTTCCTGCAGATGATGGGTCTGTCCATGATCCTCTGCATCCCGTTTCTTTGGCTTGGCAAATGGAACATCATCCCTGCCGCGATTCTCATCTGGGCGGGTTTCCTTGTCAAATCCATTCACACCGGTCCAATATGGCTGCTGCCCTTTGGCATTCTCCCGGACGGCATGTTCTATCCGCGTGACTACTTCCCGCTCCTCCCCTGGGTTGGCGTCATGCTTCTCGGTGTCGCCATCGGTTCCTTCCTCTATCCCCGGGGTGTCCGCCGCTTCCGCATCCCGGACGCCGGGGGTGTCGGCAGAGCGTTTGCCCTGATTGGCCGGCATCCGCTGGAGATCTATCTCCTGCATCTCCCGATCATTGCCGCCGTCCTCTATGTCGTCATGGTGGTATCCCGGGGACTGGGTATGCCGTTCGGATATCTGTAGGGACTCTTTGGTACCGGCTCTGTTTCAATCTGCTCTTACTGCAGGATCAAAACGTATCTGTTGTCCGGTGCACGGGAGGAGGAGAAAAGAGTTTAACCCGCCGACCGCCATATCCTCCTCAGATCAGGATACAGCATCCGCGAAATATGTGAAATGCTCGGATGCACCAGAACAAACGTCGCATCCGCCATGAAAAACCACGGAATACGAAGACCCTACGTAGACCACGTACCCGAAAGAATGTGAAAAAGAATGGGGCTCTAACCAGGCCCCGCAGCTATTTTTCCGGAAAAACCCTTACACCTTCGCCGCATCATCGCCCACCAGCACCGGCGGCGTATACCTCCGCAGAAGAAGCGACAAACTCACCACCGTCACCGAACTCAGCACCATCGCCGCCGCCGCATACTCCGGCCGGAACATCACCTGCGTAAACGGATACAACACCCCAGCCGCCAGCGGAATCAGAACCAGATTATACGCAAACGCCCAGAACAAATTCAACCGGATCCGCGAAAACACCTTCCGCGCAAGCTGCACCGCAGCCACCGCACCAACCAGATCCGACCGCAGCAACACAACACCCCCCGACGCAACCGCCGCATCCGTCCCGCTGCCCACCGCAACACCCACATCCGCCTGCATCATCGCCGGCGTATCATTAATACCATCACCCACAAACACCACAGCAGAACCCCCCTCCTGCATCTGCTGAATAATCGCCCGCTTCTCCTCCGGCATCAAACCCGCCGCAACATGGGAAATCCCCGCAGCAGCCGCAACAACACCAGCCGCCCGCGCATTATCCCCCGTCAGCATCGTCACCGGAAGACCCATCCGCTCAAACGCAGAAACAGCCCGCCCCGCATCAGGCCGGAGAGTATCCGAAACCCCCACCACACCAACAGCCCGCCCCGCAACCGCAACAAACACCACCGACGCACCCGTCGCCCGGAACCCCTCCGCAGCAGCAAAAACCGCATCATCCATAACCACGCCCCGTTCCTCCAGAAACGCAGCCGACCCCATCACCACATCCTCACGCCGCACCCGTCCCGCAATACCCCGGCCCGGAACCGTCTCCACCCGCGTCGCCGCAACAACCGCCGCACCGCGCCGGTCCGCCTCCGCAACAATCGCCGAATCCAGCGGATGCAACGACTTCCGTCCCAGAGCCGCCGCAACCACAAACAAATCCTCCTCGCTCGTCCTGGGAGCCGACATAACTCCCGACACCGCCGGAGACCCCACCGTCAGCGTCCCCGTCTTATCCACCGCAACCGCCCGCAGCTTCCCCGCACGCTCCAGAACCTCACCATTCCGGATCAAAATACCAAGACTCGCCGCACGACCAATCCCCACTGTAACCGCCGTCGGCGTCGCAAGCCCCAGCGCACACGGACATGCAACCACAATCACCGCAATAAAACTCGACAGCGCAACCAAAAGTGTCTCCCCCGCAAAGAAGAACCAGTACACAAACGCCAGAACCGCAACACCCAGCACAAACGGAATAAAATACCGCACCGCCGCATCCGCAACCCGCTGCACCGGCGGCTTCGTCTCCTGCGCCTCCCGCACCATCTTAATAATCCCCGCAAGCACCGTATCCGCACCCACCTTCTCCACCTCCATCGTAAGAACACCCTGCGACACCACCGTACCGCCGATAACCCCCGACCCGGGCACCTTCACCACCGGCACCGACTCTCCCGTAATCGCCGACTCATTCACCGTAACCGCATCCCCGAGAACAATACCATCCGAGGGAATCTGACCCCCCGTCTTCACCAGAACCGTATCACCCGCAACCAGCTCGCCGACCCGCACCTCCTGTTCCACTCCGTCACGAATAACCGTCGCAACCGGCGGACGCAGATGCAAAAGCGCCATAATCGCATCCGACGTCCGGCCACGCGCACGACTCTCAAGAAACCGCCCCAGCCCCAGAAACGCCGTAAGCATCACCGCAGTCTCAAACAACAGAAAATCCGGCGACGGCAACAACCCCAAAACCGCCCCAAGCCCCGCACAATACGACGTCGCAATACCCAGCATATACATAACCTCCATCCCGAGCATACCTCCGCGAAGCTGTGAGATTCCCTGCCGGAAAATCGGATACCCGCACACCACCAGAATCGGCGTCGCAACAACCAGCATCACCACATCCATCAAAAACATATTCCCCGCAAACAACGGATGACCAAACACCATCAGCCCCATCAGAACAGCCGAACCGGCAAACCCGAGAATCGTCCGGTTCCGCAGACCCGACAACTCATCCTTCTCCTGCTCAGGAATATAAAACAGATCATCAAACCCGCTGTTCACCGTAACCGAAGAAAACCCTGCCCGCTTCAGCACCGGAACAAACTGCGACGGATCCGCAAGCAACGGATGATACGAAACCGTCACCACATCCCCGCTCTGCGAAACATCCAGCACCCCGGAAAGCCCCTGCAGTGCAACCTGTGCAGCAGCCGACACACCCGCATCATCCGCCGGACGCACCACAAACGACACCGGCACCGGATCCACAGAAAACCCCGCACCCCGCACCGCCGCATCAATCCTCTCCGGCGTCACCAGATCCGTATCAATATTCGCACTCACCGTCGCCGTAGAAAGATTCACCGTCACCTCCAGAACACCGGAAAGCGCCTTCAGCGTAGACTCAAGATGGGCCGAACACGCACTGCAGTGCATACCGCCAACCAAAAACCGGAGATACCGAACCGTCATGAATCATACATTTACCCCTCCAATCGGATATAAACTCTGTTCGGGTCAACGAAAAAAAAATCAGAACTCTCGGTCCGTCACCAGACCAAGACCCGCAGACCCGGACACAACACGGGCCGAACCCCCCTGCACCTGCACCACAACCGTCTCAGGACCAACAACATTCCCGGACTCATCAAACGAAATACCATCACCAAAGAAAATACTCTGATCCGGCGAGTACGCAACATTCCGCAGAGCAGACCCCACCGCCGACGGACTCATCGAACCGGACACACTCATCGCATCGGCAAGCATCACCACCGCCTCAAACGACCGCGCCGACACACCCGTCATCGACCTGCCGGGATGCACCTTTGAATAAAACAATGACACCTCCCGAACCAGCGGCTTTGCCTTCCCCGCCTCCGAAGACCACATATCAGCACCCGTAAGGAAATCATACACCAGCGTACTCTGCACCAGCACCGGATCACCAACAATCACATCCCCCGCCACATACCACACCGCAGGAACCGAACCCGTCTGACGTGAGCCGGCAAGAAGAACCGTCAGATCCTCCGCACCAGCCGGCAGGCTCACAAGAACCTGACCGCTGCAGTTCAGACCCGACATCACCGCAGCCGCCGCATCCTCCGTCAGCGGCAGAGAATACGAAACCTGCGAAACATGATACCCATGACCCTCCAGTGCTGAAAGCATACGCAAAGGCAGCACCGTACCCTCCGGATACAGCACCGTCACATTATCAAGACCCGGACCATACCCCCGCCGTCCGTCAACAATATCCAGAAACGAAGAAAACCCCGCATCCGCATCCGGAACAAACGACACAGACCAGCCCCCCTCCGGGGCCCTGCCGCCGGAAACCGTATGAACCGCAGGAAGATTCGTAACCACACCAGTCAGATCCCCCACAACCGCCGTCACATTATCCGGCACCGGAGAACCCGACTGAAGCGGAAGAATACGAATCTTCGCACCATACAACCCCGAAATACCACTCGTAGCCGCACCCGGCAACGAAAGACTATTTGCACTATTAATCAGCTCCGCCCCCGCAACAGCACCGCGAACCACCTCAGCATTCCCGTACACACCAACGACCACCTCCGACGGCGGACGCACATACGTATCCACCGGAACCACCGCGCCCGACTGGAACTGTGCAATCTGCATCAGAATCCGGCCGCACCCCTCATCATCAAACTCATACGAACCGGCAGCCCCCTCATAATTCTTCCCCATATACCAGCCGGAAACATACTGCGCACTCCCATTACTCTGTGGAACCAGCCGGGAAAGTGTCATCATCGCATCATACCCCTCAGCCGCATACACCGAACCTGCCGTACCAAACCGTGCCTGATACACATTATAAAACGGATGCGACGAAATATCGGACATACGCTTCGCCGTATAGACCCCCTCCATCCGGGAATCATTCACAACCGCCGCATCCTCCCCAACCCAGGAAGAAACCATCACCGGACCCGTCAACCCGAACTCACGGGCCTTAGCAACAAGAAGAGGAATATCCTCACCACCGGTAATAATCAAAAGACCCGGATTTTTGGCAAGAAGAGAACGCAAAGAAGACACCTCCCCCGACGACGAAGAAAACACCCCCGAAATAATCTCACTCCCCGTCGCATCCTTCAGATCACGAATATATGCAGCAGTATAGGAATTATCCGGCCCGATCACCCCGATAGTCTCATGCTGCCGCAACAGCGACCGAAGAGAAGACACCTCATAATACGGCGGAGTACTGAACGTAACCACATCTCTTGGCGCAACCGCAGCATATCCCGGCGACGCAACCGCCACATGCACAACTCCCGACGCACCCGCATCCGCATCCCACGCCGCACTAATCGCATCCGTCGCAGTAATCACCGCATCAAGCACCGGAAGAGACGTCATATCCGTACTATTCAGATACACAAGAGAAGGACGGGTCTTTGCATCCTGCAACAGAAACGCCGTATCAATACCATTCCGCACCTGATCCCCGATAACAGAATCATTCGGCAGGACCACCCCGATTGTCCCGTGATACATCGTCGCATTAATAACCGGCGGAAGAGGATCCGGCTCATCACCACCGCCTCCGGTAAAAACCGCAAACGCAATCACCAGAGCCAGAGCAACCAGCAGAAGAGCAACGACCTGTTTCATCAGAACAAAACCCTCATCGGAACAACATCCTCAACCCCTGCCGCATCCCAGACCGCAGGAGGACACAACCCCGTCTTCCGCACACTATACCGGGCAGCAGCAGCCTGCAGATACCCGGGCTCCGGCAGAACAAACATCAGATCGATCAGAGGATCCACCGGACAAGCCGAAACAATCTCAAGAGCCGCACGAAGATGCTGATACGAAGCATTCGAGGGATTCTGCACAGCCGCATAGCCGGAAGCCGCAAACGCCTCATCATACCTGCCCATGCAGGCAAGAGCACGGGCACGGCCCGCCCATGCCGCAGGGAACTGATCATGGATCTTCAGTGCCGCATCATATGCATCAGCCGCAACCGCATACGCCCCCGCCTCATACTCCAGCCACCCAAGCTCCGCAAACAGACGGGACCGCATCTCGCGTCCCGGATTTGCCCGAAGCGCCGTCCGCAGCATCGACCGTGCTTCATTCACCCGTCCGGTGGAAAGCAGTACCTGCGATGCCGCAGAACACACAACCGCACGTTCATCATCCCGGGTAGACCGTGCCGTCACCTCGGCAAGAACCGCATCCATCCTCTCCGGAGCAAGATACGGAACAACCTGCCCGATCACCCCAGACACATCGCCGCCATCCTGCCACACACCGGTAACCGCCGCATTCAGCTCGCGGACAACCTCCATCACCGGCGCACCTCCCGCCGCAAGGACCACCGCACGCTGGGCAGGAGTTTCCGCATACACCCCTGCATCAGCACCGGCAGCCATCGCCGCAGCAAACCGCAGCGACGAAACATCCGGCGAACCCGACCGGTCGTACCACTCCAGCGCACAGACCGGATCGAACCCGAAATAGGCGGCAGTCCCCCGCGTCACCGCAACAGAAGACTCAGCCGCCGCATCCATCGCTGCCAGCGAAACAGCATCCGGCCTCCCATCAGCAGTCAGAGACGAATTCATCTCCGAAAGCCGCGACATCGCAGCGGATACCAGATCCTCATCCCCGTCCTCCGCATCAAGCACCTGCTCAAGATACCGGTACTCCTCCTCATACGAACCGCGCCTCCGGCAGGATGCCGCAAGCTGCAGATACAGACGCAGTCTCTCCGGCATCGGCAGCATACCCGCAATACCGGCAATCCGCGTATAATACTCCGACATATCCTCGCCGAGATCCTCCCCAACCTCGCACAGATTCTTCAGACCAATTGCCGTCTGATACCCTCCCGCACCCCGGGACGCAAGAAAAGCCCTCTTGTATGCCTCAAACGCATTATCAAAATCCCCCGACTTCCGGAGAATCGCTCCCATCAGCTCAAACGACGAAATCTCCGCAGATGTACCTGGAAACGCAAGAGTAATATTCGCATACAGATCCATCGCCGGATCATAGTTCCCCGACGCATACAGCCAGTTCGCCGTAGAAAGTGCCGCATCAGGAGTCTCGCACTTCAGAAGCGGCGCACACAGCACCCCCCACTCGGACAGCGTCGGCTGCGGCATATTCAGCCACGTAATCATCTCTTCACGGGTAAGAGAAGAGAACCAGGCACCCGCAATACAGACAACGCAGTCATAAATCTCCTGGGGAGGAAGATCAGGAACACCCGCAGAAACCGCCGCATACCGATCAAAGGGGAACTCATGCCAGAACGGACGGCGACCGACACCAAAATACATATCGGGATTTACAATCTCCGCAACCGTAATACGCCGGGTCTCCAGCTGCCACCAGCTCAGGGGACGGGAATCTCCCGCAGATGCAATAATCTCCGCCGCCTGGTTCGTCCCGGAAATATACGATCGCAGCAGCGCCTCAACCGCAATCATCCGTGCACCGTTCTTCTCCTCAACAGCGGATGCATACTCCCGCTTCAGCCACTCCTCAACCGGCAGAGCATCCGCATCCGTCTGCGCCGACACCGTAAGAAGATCCCGCAGCACCCGGCTGTCATCCGGCTGCTGCAGAATAGCAGAAAGCACCCGGGCATGAAACCCGCCATCCACACTCATCCGGTGCAGAAACAGATTGCGGAACACAATACTCTCGTGCACACTCCTGCGTACCGCATCAGTAGCCGCCGCAGAAAAAATCTCCTCGGCAAGAATCGTCAAATAATCACAATAATACTGTTGGGTCAGATTCCCCTCGCTGACTCGCATAATTATGTAGTGTTTTGTGCGTTAACACTATGTATGCCTTCTGATAGTTCCAAGAAGAGCAGCAAAACAGAAAAACAAAATCATCCGGAACCGAAAATGCGGGAACAGACCCGGAAACTCCGAGTCTGTCCCGCACCTCAGAACAACTAACTTACCGTTCAGCAGGCTTAGACCAGCTTGTACAGCGGGCCTTCATGGTCCTGAACTTCGCCACCGAGCTCTTTCAGAGCCTCGGAAAGAACGATGTCAGAGAATGCTGCTGCGGTTGCAATACCTTCCATGTTCTCAATCGGACCGAACATGATAAGATCTGCACCAAGGGTCATTGCCATGATGTTACATCCGATATCAGGGGATGACCAAGCAATCTGGCGAATGCCCTCAATACCGCCGTAGTGGTGGTGGAACATCTGCTCAGCAAGAAGATCCTTGCCCTTGTACTGCTCGTGGATGTTCTTTCTCCAGCGTTTCAGCCAGGTCCAGGACACCGTCATGTTGTGGTATGCACCACCGGTCGGCAGACCGTGGATTGCCTTGCATGCAAGAATCTCACGGAACGAACCGGCAGAGCCGAGACCGAGCGGAGTTGCTGCAGTGTCAAGAATCGGGCGCTTGATACCGCACTCTTCTGCGATCTGAATCATACCCTTGGACTGACCGGCAACACCGCCTTCCGAAAGAACCTTCTCACGACCGGCAACAGAACCGTCACCCGGGTTGAACGCAAGAACAATTGCGGAATCCACATCGGACTCTGCAAGTGCCTGAATGTTCTCCGGTGCAATAGAACCGTTGATGGAGTTGTAGATTGCACGATCTGCAAGACCGACTTCCGTAACGTACTTCGTTGCATGGACAAGTGCCTCAGGGGCAGAAGAGTCCATCAGGAATGCTGTCTTGTTGTCGATACTGTCAAACCACTGGAAGTAGGACTCGAATGCCTCTCCGTGCTCTGCAATGATCTGGAGGAAGAAGTGGTTTCCGGTCGCGTCCGTCAGTTCCTGACAGCGGTTCCAGAGTGCTTCTGCTTTCGCTTTGTCGATCTTTCCAGTGTGGTCGTCAAGGACAACCTCGTGTTTGTTGTAGAAGATGGATGCACCAAGAACACGCGGGTATTCTCCGGGCTGTCCACCAATTTTAGTTCCGTTAAAGTCAAAGACCTGTTGTTCCTTTTCGAACTTGAACATATTGGCACCTCAATTTACATTATCCTCGTGACTAACATCAGAATCACCATAAAGGCGATACATCCTGCTACAAGACCATAGAGGATACCGATGTCACGACCGATTTTTCTTCCGACACGCATCGCGATTTCCGCGTCCGTGAACTCAATCTTTTTCTCGATTGCGTCAAGACGCTTCTCGATCTCGAGGAACTGCGGGTTTGCACTCGCAACCGTTGCACCGCCGGCAGCACCGCCCTCGTCGTCAGAGATCTGAACAACGATCGGGTCTGCACCGAATGCTCCGGGGTCACGGGCAGTGAGTTCGGCAATCTTTGCAGAGATCTGACCAAGGTCTTCACTCTCCATAATATTGACGATCTCAACCTGCTCCTGGAACCGCTTGATGTGTTCATCAGTCAGGTTCTCAAGGAACGGAATTGCTCCGCCGGAACCGACGATCTTACCACCGTCAACACCGTTCTTGTGCATCGCCTCAATGGACTGACCGGAAAGGTGACCCTTCACTTCAGTACCACAGAGGAGCACGAAACGAATGTTCGGATTTGAGATAACGTTTGCAACGATCTTCTCAATACCGAGGTTTTCCGTCTTACAGGAACCTGCGAGGGCAGCTCCTGCGGCGCAGATTGCCGTCTCGTCAAGGTGGGAACCCATGGTGATAACAGCAACAGGGCTGTTAGCGTCACCGGTGTGGTAGTCACCCTGGATGATCGGCCATCCGCTTGCTGGTGATTTCTTATCTGCCATACTTCTTCACCTCAGAGCACCAGCACCGGTACAAGGATCATGATAAGGGCGATAACAAGACCGGCACCAAATCCGACAAGACCGGAGTCCATAATTGCAGACTCGACCTTGTGTGTACGGGCAAGAATCTGTCCTTTGTATCTGATGTCATCTACCATCTTATCGATGGCAGCCATTCTGATAATTGAACCTGCCATTTTTAGAACCATCCATAGAAGATAACACCAAGAATGATGAAGGACATGATAAGACCAATCATCAGACCCTCAATCTTGCCTCCGTAAAGACCGGACGAGAATCTGGTGCGGTAACCGATGTCGGTAACCATCATCTGGATGTTTTTCATGCGAGCAGTAATGAGGGCCATCTCACCGGTTAAGGGCTCTTCCTCACCGGCCTCTGCACCTCCGGCACTTCCGCCGTCATCGTCAGAAATCTGAACAACAATCGGGTCTGCACCGAATGCTCCGGGGTCTTTTCCTTTGAGCTCGTTGATCTTTGCAGAGATCTGACCGATGTCTTCACTCTCCATGATGTTTACGATCTCAACCTGCTCCTGGAACCGCTTGATGTGTTCCTCGGTCAGGTTCTCAAGGAACGGAATTGCTCCGCCGGAACCGACAATCTTGCCGCCGTCAACACCGTTCTTGTGCATTGCCTCAATGGACTGACCGGAAAGGTGACCTTTCACTTCAGTACCACAGAGAAGCACATACCGGATGTTCGGGTTCGAGATGATGTTGGCAACAATCTTTTCGATACCGAGGTTTTCCGTCTTACAGGATCCTGCGAGGGCAGCTCCTGCAGCGCAGATTGCCGTCTCGTCAAGGTGGGAACCCATGGTGATAACAGCAACAGGGCTGTTAGCGTCACCGGTGTGGTAGTCACCCTGGATGATCGGCCATCCGCTTGCTGGTGATTT
>NZ_JAPTGC010000009.1 GCF_026891935.1 Methanocorpusculum vombati
CGTCACCGGTGTGGTAGTCACCCTGGATGATCGGCCATCCGCTTGCTGGTGATTTTTTATCTGCCATGTAGCTCACATCCCAATTAATGCAAATGCAATCAGGCCGGCAATAAACAGTCCGACAGCCAGACCATACCAGAGTGAGGTAACGGAACCTGCATAGAGCAGGGTCTTCTCACGTCCGGGATAGCTGTTCAGGAAGTTTCCTTCTCCGGAAAGCATTCCGACGAGATCATCTGCAATCTTTTCAAGTTCAGCAACCTGATCAATGACCGGCTGGTAGGAAACACCTGCGGTCGTGACAATGCCTGCGATAGGGTCAGCTACGAGGCCAAATTCAGGTAATACTAATACATATCCCATTCTTGATTCCTCCGAAAGCTTATTCCTCCGCATCGCTGAACGGCTTTGCGTCGAGCCATGCTGCTGCATCGCGCTTGGATAAGGCGAAGTATTTCTTGTAGGACCAGTACCATCCGATGAGTGCAATGACCAGAGAGATCCAGGCTGCAACGAAGGAAACGAATGCAAAGGAAATAACTGCCATGACAATCATGGAAAGGAACCCGCACTCAATCGTGAGCATGTTGGTTCTGTCCTGTTTCTCTCCCGGACCAAGGCAGGCGTTGAACGGATGCTGAAGTGCAATTGCACCAAGCATGAACGAAACTGCAATGATACCGGTAGCGATATAGGAAAGAGTATGGAGCTCAAGCGTGAGTCCTAAGACCGGAATGGTATAGGTCGTAAGCTGGTCGAATCCGAGGCCGCCGATTGCAACAACGGTCAGACCCATAAGGGCGAGACAGCCGACTGCTGCAAGTTCTGCGATACTGCGGGTCATGACCGGGATCTTCATGTTCAGGACAGAGTTGGAGATCCATCCAAGAATGAGACCAACGATCAGTGCAATGATTAATCCTGCGATCGGCACGATGAACGGGCTGAACACAGCGAGCTTTGCGGCAAACAGCATAGCAATAACACCAGAACCGAACGCAAGCATACCTGCGGACGGAACTCCGGTACCGATACCGTAGCTGCAGAGTTTTTTGATTGTGCTGTTACCCCAGATCAGGGCACCAACAGCTGCAATTCCACCGAAGAATGCAAGGTAATCATAACCTGCATAGGATCCGGCGACTGCGATGTAAAGGGAAACCAGTGCAAGGACAAGACCAATAGCCATGACCTTGTTGTGTGGAATGCCATCGTGTGATGCTTCAACTTTTACTGACATTTTTTACACCTCAAAGAATTGCCACCGCCAGAAGTGCAACAAGACCGCAGATACCGCTTGCGCAGATAGCTGCAATGATTGCACGGGGGAAACGCTTGAACTTCGGGTCGTGCGGACCTTCAATGGTTCCGGTAATATTGTATGCAGAAAGCACTGCGATAACAAGGAACATACCGATTGCAAAGATGCCTGCAAGTCCCACTGCAAGAGAACTGAAATCCTCCATGTTGGCAGCCGAGAAGCTTGCGTTGTAGAACTCGAGAAGCTCAATGTAGATGAGTGTTCCGCCAAGACCACCGAACAGACCACCGATAACACCGCCAACGTAGGAGATGAACGGAAGTCCGTGACCTTCGGTTCCCTGGGATTTGTACTCAGCCTGAGAGTCACCGGTGATCGGGTCTTTTGCGACCTTACCGGATGCTGCGGGAATACCCATGCCATAGACATAGGAGATGTTCACCATCAGACAGGTGATTGCCATCATTAAACCGCCGCCGATTGCACCACCGGCGAGAGCGACTCCAAAGCCTAAACTTGCTGCCCATGCTCCTCCGAACAGTCCTGCGAGACCTGCACCGGTCGCAAGCATTGCGACACCGGTTGCAATACCCGGAGACTGTCCCATTGCTGCCGGCGCACCGCCGACCGGGACGAAGTGGACACCAAATGCAATCAGAGCTGCACCGACAATGATACCGACAAGCGTGGTAACCGGGAGCATTGCTCCGCCGGCAAGATAGCCGGAACTACCAAGGAAGTAGGCTGCGCCGATAAAGATGACTGCAAGGATGATTGCGATAACGGATGCAACAGGCTGGAATGCTCCGGCGTTGCCCGCTGGTTTTGCTGCAATTGCGCTCATAGTTAGGCCTCCGCAGTGTAGGGTCCGTAGTTCTTGCGTGCCCACTTCTCCACATAGCGGTCAATGAACGCGAAGACAAGGATAATGGCAACACCAACAGCGACTGCGCCCCATCCATTCAGGGTGTGCTCAAAGAGCACGGTACGCCACAGTTCAAAGAACACAATCAGACCAAAACACAGACCGGATGCCGGTCCGCCGAGTTTTGCGGTGAAGAAACCGTTGTCGATTGAACTTCTCTGACCAGCCTCTGCGTAACGAACAATGTTACCGGATGCAGAGATCGGGACACCAGCACCGAACTTCTGGTTCTGGTACTGACGCTCCTTACCATAGTACGGGTTTCCGGTTGCAGAACCTGCTGCACCAAGAGCAAGACCCCATACAATACCGAGAAGCGGAAGTGCGAACGGGTGGTTGAGCACAGTTGCCATCAGGTAACATGCAGTTACCGTGGTGAAAATTGCAACAAATGCGTGACCCATGGTCACAGTCGTTACTGACTTTAACACATCAATAAAGACCGGCTGTCCGAACTTGGAAAGACTTGCAGTTCTTCCAAGGTATGCAGTGGTAGCATAGATACCCTGCACAAAGGTTGCGAGAACTGTACCAAAGATGATTGCCAGTACTGCGTTGACATGCAACATAATGAATGCCCATGCAATACCGCAAGCAAGGGTTACCCACAGGGTGTATGCTGGGGGCTCACCGGATACTGCTTTGTTGTAGATACGGTGAGTATAGCCCATCTGAGGTGCAAGCTGGACCTGAGAGTTCGGGTCACCCTGTGATCCGATGTTGGACTCAGTATCCTCGGCTGCACCTGCAACCGCTGCGAGAGCTCCCGCAAGGGCAGTTACTCCAATGCCGATTATAATTTCTTGCATGTAAGATTCTCCCTTGAGTTTGCGTGCACAAGTTGTACAACTCGTGCTGCACCTGATCACCCCACGGTGTCAGGGCCAACGTTTCCTTTGCGGAAACGAAAGTATTGTTCCAGTGAATGCTGCCCCAAAGGGCATACAACGGACTGAAACGAAGGATGCGTCTCAAGTAGCCGCACGATTCATATCGTGCAGACGTCTCAGGAGTCATAGAAGACTCGTGGACAATTCACGATCATTCACACGTGAAATGACGTGAACGTTCGAATAACGTTACCACTCTAAAGAATGGAGTACAAAGTGTGGACAATTACTTGTTTGCAGGGGAGGTATATTAATGTATACGAAAATCGTCGAAGAGCTGTTCTTTGATCGATGATTTCAGCCTGATTTTAGGCCAATTGCACCAAATAATTTGCATTACAGACGACCCACTTTTCAAACACAAGTGAATGTTACCTCATCTAAAATTATCTGATGTCATAAGACCCCTATAAGACCTTTGTTGTCGGACAAAAACCCGGGGTGCGGCAGAAAAAGAAGCGGAAATGTACCGTTGGGATTATATAGATTGTGTTTCTCAGCCGAAAAACACCAGACCATTCGCGCGGTCGGATGAATTTTACAACAACGAAAAAAAAAGAAAATGGGTTTATCACCCTGGACAGATTTACTGTGCCGGGATGATGAGCGAGCGCTCGCCTGCTGGCATGAACTCGCGGATAGCTCCCTTTGCGAACTCCTTTCTCGGGTTTGCAAAGTCGAACTTGAGTGCCGGGTCTGCGAAGCAGATCTTGATAAGCGGGGACAGTGCCCATGCATCGCCGCGGCCAATGTGGGCAGATGCAACAATTGCTGCGTACTCGCCCTGGTGACCGACGTTCATTGCATAGTTCGGGTAGTTCGGTCCACGGAACTCACCAATACAACCCTCGTCAGGTCTGATGGAGAGCGAGTTTGCGGAACCGCACTGGTCCTGCAGATCGTAGCCGAAGAATCCAAGTCTGGACCATCCGTCCTTGTGCATAAGCATGGACAGATACCAGGCATTGAGACCAGCGTTGGAGTTACCGGTTGCAATGGAAGTGGTGGTACCGCATGCTGCTGCAAGAACTGCTGCACGCTGGGAACCGCCGAAGTGGTCTTCCATCATGGTCGGGAACTGCTCGTACTGCTCCATACCGTAGAGGTTGACTTCAGTACCGATGTCGTTAACGACTTCCTGGGTCGGCTTGACTTTGTCGTTTGCGTTCGGGTTCTTCACATCGACCTTGTACTTGTCGTGGATGTAGTCCATACCGTGGTAGACAAAGTCGTCGAGGATGTTATCGGTGTATGCTGCGGTTGCGTACTGGGTGAAACCGACACCACCGGACATGTAAGAACCAAGCCAGATCTGGTCGAACAGAACTGCTCCTGCACCGACAAC
The DNA here is from genome assembly GCF_026891935.1 of Methanocorpusculum vombati. Lineage (NCBI taxonomy): Archaea > Methanobacteriati > Methanobacteriota > Methanomicrobia > Methanomicrobiales > Methanocorpusculaceae > Methanocorpusculum > Methanocorpusculum vombati. The sequence continues at coordinate 4,422 of NZ_JAPTGC010000009.1, forward strand.
TTCAAGGGTTGCCTTTGCCGGGTCGTTCGGGTTGACACGGTCTGCCTGAATCATATCGGCAAAGTTGCCGAACAGAATTCCTCCGGGCTCATTCGGACCACGTGCACGGCGTGCCGGCAGGTGGGATGCCATGTTGATAACACCAGCGTGCTTTGCTGCAAAGGACAGGTCAGCGACTGCTGCTTCACCAGCACACATGCGGTATGCTGCAATGAAGGACATACCGATCTGCATTGCAGACCAGCGGGAGGTTGTTCCACCATCGCAGGTACGACCAACGATGGTCGGCATGTGGACGCACTGCCACAGGGACTTGCCGACTGCTGCCTGAAGGGCTTCTGCCTGCTTCTTCGGGAAGAGCTTCTCAACGTCAATGACGTACTGGGACTCGATAGAGTCTGCAAGCTCCTGGTCACCGGTGAAGACACGGACGTAACAGTCATCGGTTAAAGCCGGGTGGGTCTCAACCATGTGTTCCTGAACGACTGCTCCTCCGGGCATTGCGTGGTTGACAATGTGGAGATACTCGGAGATAGTCTCCGGCGTAACTTCCTTGCCGAGACGCTTCTGCAGGGTGGAGTGTGCCATATCCATGGACACGATTACGGTTCTGCGGATATCATCCCAGAACTGCTGCATTGCTGCATTGTTTACGAAGTGCAGATCATCACCCTCAACGAAGGTTCCGGTTCCGGAAACTTCGTAGGTCATGAGCTGACGCTGACCCATCGGGACACCTGCAAGGTGGCAGTGGTCCGGGTCGTACATGGAGATTCCTCTCTTTGCAACGATTGCCTCGTTTTCTTTGAGGAATTCGGTCTTACGTGCAGACTGGTGAATACCGTTGAACTTGTAGAATTCAGTGGTGGTGGACTCAACATCCTGCTTGGGGAACTTCTGCTTGAGTGCTTCAAGGAAAAGTTTCTGGGTCTTCTCTACTTTTGCCATTGTATTCAGGCCTCCTTGGGCATAAATCCGTACTTGGTACGAAGTGCGTGGATACGCTGGACGTATTTAACGTACTCCTCATCACTGCGGAATGCAGTTCCGACAAGGGAGTGGAACATGGTGGTGTTCTCCTTGAGCCATGCTGCGTCCATCGGCTTGCCGACTGCAACCTTACGGTCGAGCGGGTTTCCGACCTGATCCTTCACGTACTTGACGATACCGTCAGTGTCAAGGATACAGCGCTGTACTGCATCGAACATCATGCCGTTCTCTGCGAGACGCAGGGAGTGGCCGTGCACAGTTGCACCGCGGATACCGCAGGTAGCCGGGTCAAAGAGGTTGGTCTCAACGAGCTCACGTGCGTATCCTTCAAGGTCACGCTCACGGCACTCGATGATCTGACGGCCGGACAGAGTTCCCGGGTCGATGCCGCGGAAGCGGTACATCTCAAGGTAGGTTCTCTGGTACGGCTGACACGGTGCGTTCAGCATCGAGTCTGCAAACTGGATGTAGCGGACACGGTCACCTGCTTTTGCTCCCTCAGTCGGTTTGACAATCTTTCTGATCGGGCAGTCAGGTTCTCCCTGCTCTGCAAGTGGCGGGTGTGCGGACGGGTATGCCTGTCCTGGTGCACGGTGTCCCATAATAAGGATGAGGTCCTCATCGGTGACGCTGCGAATCTTTTCGAGCTTCACGTTCGGGTTCATCTGATTGCGGCGGTTTGCTGCAACCTTGGACGTTCCCGGTCCATACTGTGGTGTATATGCCATAGTTTGTTCACCTTAATGTGTATGTTCCTGATACCGAGGATTCATGAGTTTCATGGACTCCCATCTCAGGATTTTTAATTATTCGTAGTACTTCATGAATGACATCAGCCATCGCAACACGACTCGGAGTCTGACCCCGGGTGATTCCGGTGACAATCCCCATGACGGTCCCTTTCGTTCTGATTTTATCAGGTTTTGGCATGACGTATGCGGTCTTCACACCTTCCCGTGCGAAATCCTCAAAATCAACCGGTGCCTGACAGACAACAACGGCGTTGACATTGCATTCCTGCAGGATCTTCCGGGATTTGTGGATGACGTGGGATCGGATGTTTCCGTGGTGAAGAACGGCAACTTTGTGACGTTCTATCTGTTCAATTTCGCGATCTAATATGCCGAAGTTGGAACCGAGTGCAACACCGCCGATTTCTGCGTCCGGCGGGACTCCGCTGCCTGCGTTCAGCACCAAGGTACTTACGCTGTATTCTATCCCCTGCTGCCGCAGTGCTGACGTGATATCGCAGACAGGTTTTGTTATATGTCTCCGGCCGGGAGACATTCCCACGATGATGACGTCAGGATTTTTACATTCAGAGATGGTTCCCCTCTGAGCAAGAGAGCCCCCCTTGCCCATACCCATACTCTGTCTGCAGTCGACCAGCTGTGTTACACGTCCAAGAGGCATTTATCTGTTCCCCTGAAGGATGATCGGGCGTTGTTTGCTCTTGGGATCGGCCATGCCGAGTATACGTTCGTCCTCGACAATACCATATTTTGCATAATCGGTTGTTGTCATATTAGAACGCATATAGATGCCCTCGGTGATCCCGTACGGGAATTTATCGGCAAAGACCTCATCACATACCGCTTTGATATCAGGAATCAGAGACGAATCTTCCAGTTCAAGGAGGATTGTTCCCACCTGAACACCGAGCATGTACTCTTCGCCGCAGACCTGAATGGACCTGCGGTAGGTGGTCGGATTGGCAGTGCCGCGGGCCGGACCATACGGTACGGTTGCGGGAATGCTCGGACCGTTTAAGACTAAACGGCGGATTCCGCCCACGTGAAAGAGCCTGTCAAGAAGAATCTCGACAGTCTCGGGATTCAGAAATCGCATCGGGACGATTCTCAGTTGTGGATATGTTGGTTCTGTCATTCTTTGACCTATCCGTCGTAACGGAAGTTTCTACAAGGCTTAAACTGCCTTTGCAATTGCCTGGATCGGGCGGGCGAACTCTTCGATCTGACCGAAGGTGTCACCGTAAACTTTTGCGGTGCCCTCCGGGGAGAACATCTGAGTACCTGCATCAAGTGCACATGCTGCAACGATACAGGGCATACCGACACCTGCTGCGTGACGGGTCACGACGTGGTTGCCGTTGAAGATACCCGGTCCGCCTCCACCGTAGATGGAGTGGCTGAAGAAGGAGAAACCGACTGCGACACCCATGGTTCTTCCGAAGTCAGAGCCCGGGAGACCGGTTTCGTGCTCAAGAAGGTCGTTGAAGTACAGCAGAGTCGAAGAGACTGCCTGTGCGAAACGTCCTGCACCACAGTTGACCATGGTTGCTGCGAGCGTTCCTGCGGATGCGTATGCATTCCACATCATCGGGTCCTTGGTTTCGTATGCTTTGAAGGTTGCGCTGCCAGCACCCTGGGTGATGACTTTGTCCTCAACTGCACGCTCGACAAGGGACTGGACGACGGTACCAACGGTTCCGGTCTGGCCGTTTGACTTGACAAGGTCGTAGACGATGTTGTTTGCATTCAGACCCTGGTAGGCGTAGAGCAGAAGCTGTGCACGCTCGAACGGGCCGATTGCGGATCCCATCTCGAACTGACCTGCCTGCTCGAAGGTGGAGGCGAGTGCTGCACCCTGCATTGCGTTGCGGTGGGTCATCATAACAGACTGGTTTGCCGGAATGTTACGAAGTGCGTATCCGAGAGACTCGTTGTTCTGCGGGATGGACATGATCATGGAGCAAGCTCCGCCTGCCATATCCATGGTAACCGGGTAGGAACCGAATGCTGCTGCCTTGACAGTGTTTGCGTTAAACATGTCGATGTTGAACTGCTCAACTACTGCGTAGGTGGTTGCTGCTGCAACGGAAGTAAGTGCTGCATCATAGGTTGCTGCACTTGCGATACGTGCGGACGGAACCTTGACTAAGAGAAGTTTTCCGCCGTTGAAGCGCTTGACCTCGGTGTCGTCGCCTGCGGTTACAGAGACGTACTCTTTGATCTTTGCTTCGATTGCATCAACGTTGCCGACGATGTCGAGGTCGAGTTCACGGCCGAGGATCTGCTGGTGTTTGCCGATCTTTCCGGTCTTGAGTCCGTCCTGCATGCCGCCGAGGTTGACTGCGACGGTTCTCTTGGTGTCGTCAATGATCTTCTTTACTGCCGGGTTGACCAGCGGGCTGATCTTCTCGAGTGCGACGTTGCTCTTGAGGAGCTTGCCGTTGTCGTCATAGAGATCAATGACATCCTTGTATTTTGCCATAATTTTTTCCTCTGAATAATGTTGTTCATTGGCTCTGCGCCGCATGGACTTCATGCGCCGCGTAATTTTCCGTTACTTTCACTGAATAACACTGGAAATTGCTAATAGAGAATTGTTGTTTGGGTCAGTGACGGTTGTTTTGGCACAATTGCGCAAACGGTTTTGAGTGTTACTCAAAGAACGTTCACACGTCCCCCTCTCGGGACATTGAAATGTATCTTTGTGTCTGGATATAAGTATTCTCTTTAACAGGAGAGAAGAACGGTATTCGCTTTGTTTGCGGTATTGGGGCAGTAATTTCGAAATTGGTAAATAGATTCAGAAATTTTTCGGGAAAGTTTTGGTCAAGTATGACGAGGAGTTGAGACAGGTAATACTTTGTGCGTTCAAGTGAGAGGGCAGTGATAACTCATGGTGCGCTCTCATGATTTGCGGTTTGTTTGACCGCGCACGGGAAAAAAGAGATTTATTTCCGGTACAGGACAAGTCCTGCAAGGAGGGACAGAGGAACAAGAAGAACCGGCAGGGGAGACTGGGTTGGAACAGGTGTCTGCGTCCCGGTGGTTGGTTCTGATGTTGTTTCGGTTGTTGCCGGAGTGGTTCCCGCAGTGGTCGGCGGGACAGTAGTCGCAACAGTGGTGACGGTAGTTGTAGGAGGAACGGTTGTTTTGGTCGGGGTCGGGTTGAAGGTGATGGTCAGTCCCGGGTCGGTGACATCAGTATAGTCCATCGTGATAGAGTTGGATTTTTGTGCGTAGTTGCGGAAGGATGCAGGTTCGCTCCACTCCGCATAGATGGTGGTGGTCTTGCCCAGATCTTTTGGCCGGAAGGACTGGGTTGTCAGAACCTGGGCACTATTGACAGGAATATCAGCAAAGTTGCTGCCCGAAACATACGTGGTCTCAGAACCGTCCGCACCCTGAAAAACGACGTTCACTTTGGCACCAAGACCGCTCGGACCAACATGCGGTGCATTGATCTTGACCTGATAATACTCCGTGTCAAGGAATCCCCACTGCTGCACAGAAGAGACACCGTCTTTTGCAAGAACAATGTCGATGGAGAGTTCCGGATAGTAGATCATGACCGTGCCGAGTTTGGTTCCCGAACTATCGACGGCATCCCACGAACCGGTATAACTGCCGACGGATGCGGCGAGCAGTTCAAAATTGGATGCATCCTGAACCACAATGGTGTTGAGAACGTTGTTGTTCGGATTGTACTGCAGCTGCGCGGTACCGACAAGATCACCAGTGAAGTTTATCCCGTTCTCGTACACAAAGAGCGTACTGCCGGAAGAAACACCGCGGGCTGCTGCCGGGGAAGCGACAAGGCTGACGGCAAGAAGACCAATCAGCAGGATCAGAAGAATGCGTTTTTGTTGCATGGAACATCCCTCAAAAGTATAGTGTGTATGTGGGTTGTAGGGACATAGATTGTTTGCGGAGAAAACGATCAGGTGAAGGAAATTTTATTCGCATAGATCAGCGTCTCGGCCCCGTCCTGAAAGTGGCCGGTGATCAGAATAAAATGCTGGCCGGTCACACCCTTGGCAAGACCGGCGTAGAGGAGAGAAGCAGACCTGTCCCCGACGGATACCTGGCGTGTATCCTGACCGGCAGGAATTTCGACACCATCAATGTGCAGCGTTACAGAAGTAAGAGACGCTGCATCGTACTCCGGGTAGATGCTGACAACAACATCATTTCCCGAGAGCATCATCTGAACGTTAACCTTCCTTTCGTCTTCAAGGGAAACAACGGTCTCCGTCAAAACATAGATGCCGACACCCACCAGAAGCAGAATAATGCAAATGACTGCCAGAATAACAAGAACTACAGATCCACCGCGGGAACCGGGAGACATATAATATGCCGCGGATGCAGCATGGTTTGTCATAGGAAAACCCCTGCAGAACTTACGAACCGCACAGCTGAATGACCCGTTTGACATCCGCACAGAGAAGAAGAGTACATGCACCAGCTCCTACCGTGCGGGAAAAAACAGTAATTCCACACCATTCATGCGAGGTCTGCGGGGGGGGGGGCAAAAACCAAAATTTGAGCTTTAAATTTAAAAAGAATGCACAATGTGACGATTTTTCATTTACACCCATCCACTGACAATATCTCTCGTACACCACATCGACCCCCCACACCGGACAGAAAAATCTGACAAGTAAGTCGTAGTATATATTCCGCTGGACTATCATTTAAAGAATAGTACTGTGACCGTGACGGGACCAGTACGGGCGAACGCCTTATGCCAACCAACAGCCAACATACATACTCACATGCTCCGGTTTGCAATCCTCGGCCATAAGGCCACAACATCTCCAGACTTTTCCTTAAACGACATGCCGGGAGGTGCAGGAAGAATGGATGTTTTATGCCGCTGCATCAACAGCTCCTTCTTCCTCAGTCACGATCTCCGCCGCAATACAGAATGCTATCTGATCCTCGAGGGAGCCGAGCCGCACAAGACGCTCCGGTTCTCCGGCGAAACGATCCGGTCGCTGAACCCTGATGAGCGGAGTGCTGGCGCACTGATTAAGAAAGGATTGAGTACTCCTGCAGAACCGGAGTTCCGGAAAGCCGCCGATGGAATTGCAATCCGATCAGGAGGGCTTGCGGAGCTTTTACAGGAGTTTTCGTTTGCGGTTCTTGATGAGAACGGCAAAGACATCCGCGATGCAGAGACATTACCGGAGAATTTTATCCTGAGCGATCACATGAACTTCACCGAGGACGAAGAAGCATTACTCAAAGATCTTCCACGTTACTCGGTCGGGCCCCGTGTGCTGCATGCAGACCACACCATTACGGTGATCTTAAATGAGTTTGATCGGAGGGAGAGATCATGACGGACATTCTTGAAACGGTTCATCAGATTCTGGAGTACGGCGACATCTGCGACCACTGTCTGGGAAGACTGTTCGCAAAACGATCGTTTGGTTTAACCAACGAACAGCGGGGACATGCACTGCGGGTTGCCCATGCGCTTGCCTACAACATTCCGTTTGTCCCCTACGAGAAAGGTACCTGCTGGATCTGCAACGATCTCTTCGACAGCGTCCCTGCATGGGCAGAAAAAGCAGCGGCCGCCATGCAGGATATTGAGTACTCCACATTTGTGATCGGTACCCGTGTCCCCCCGATGATGACAGAGTCCGAAGAGATGATCTGGTCGGACCTGTCCCTCGAACATCCCGAACCGATCAAATCCGAGATGAACCGTGAGGTCGGCAAAGCAGTATCCGCCCTTACCGGAAAAAAGGGAGACCCGAAAAATCCGGAACTCACCGCCGTGCTGAACATCGCCGATGACTGCGTGGAACTGCAAATTGCATCCGTCTACTTCTACGGCAGGTATCTCAAGTATGAACGGGGAATCCCGCAGACACACTGGGACTGCCGCGCATGCCGGGGAAAAGGCTGTGAAAAGTGTAACTTCACCGGCAAACAGTACCCGACCTCAGTCGAAGAACTGATTGCAGAGATGCCAAAACAGATGTTTGCCGCAGAAAACGGAGTCTTACACGGATCCGGCAGAGAAGACATTGATGCCCTGATGATCGGTACCGGCAGACCATTTGTTATGGAGATGCAGAATCCGAAAATCCGAAACATAGATCTGCGGGAACTGGAATCTGCGATTAATGCATCCGCCGCACCCCGTGTCCAGGTAAAACTGGAACGCTGGTCTGACAAAAAAACGGTGGAAATGCTTAAATCACACAAAGGGCATAAAACATACAGGATTCTGGTCGATATAGACGACAGTATCTCTCTTGAAACAGTCCGGAATGCGGTATCAAAGCTGAAAGGAGCTTTGATTCACCAGCGCACGCCTGAACGCGTAGCTCACCGCAGGGCGGATCTTGTCAGAGATAGAACAGTCGTTGATATCGAGTGTCTCGGAATAGAGGATTCCCTCTACCGCATCGAGGTTGTGGGAGAAGGCGGACTCTATATCAAAGAACTCGTATCAGGAGACGGGGGCCGAACAACCCCGAGTCTCGCTGAAATCCTCGCCGTCCCCGCCAAAGTTGTCGCGTTAGACGTGGTGCAGGTCGACGGAATTAATAACGGAGATGAGTAAAAATGGCAAAACATAACGGTATTAAGAAACGGACACGGTATAAGCTTCAGAAAGGTCTTCGTGAGCGCGGAATGCCGAACGTAACCTCGGTCATCCAGCACTTTGAAGAGGGGCAGAAGGTTCACATCGTCATTGAGCCAAGTGTGCAGAAGGGCATGCCGCACCCGCGTTTCCACGGCAAGACCGGCACGGTTCTTGGCCAGCGCGGTCGCGCCTGGCTTCTTGAGATCAAAGACGGCAATGCAACCAAAGTGGTCATCTCCCGTCCGCAGCACCTCAAGGCACAGAAATATTAACCCCCAAATACTAATTTTACATTTACTTCAGGAGTCACAGGCATGAAAGTGAAAAAAGTTATCAGCGAAGAAATGATGTCGCTGCCGGAGCTTCGCGAGGTGCTGATCTCAATTCGTGACCAGCGTGCCGGCGGAGACGGTGAGACGGAAACGTCTGCACGGACGATGTCGTACGAGCTGCGCAAGAGTATCGATCATGCCGACAGTCTCGGAAAGTGCGATCCTGCAACCGCAAACGTCATTATTGACGAGTTGAACGGTCTTGAGAAGATAAGACCGGAGATCGCCTACCGGATTGTCAATATCATGCCGGAAAGCCGCGACGAACTTCGCGCCATCTACGCAAAGGAACGGTACACGCTTCTTCCGGAAGATCTGGATCAGATCCTTGATATACTCCGCCAGCATGCGTGAGTGAGGTGCAAGTTATGCCTCCAAAAACCGAGAGAGCCGACAAAAAGGAAGTCGAAGCTGTTGTACTGGATTTTCTTCAGTGGGGATATGCGGATGACAAACGCCCCTTAAACCAGCGGGAGCCGATTATCCTCGCGGTCGGCACCGACCAGTTTAAACTGCTGGAGCTGATTCCCAAACGCAACTTTGCCATCAATCTGCATGACAAGGTGTACATCGGTGACGGCGAGCGGAAGATTGTCGAGCGGGTGAAGCGCCGGATCTCCTATGATGAACTGACCAATACCGCAAAAGGCGAACTTGAACCGGTGATCTCCATGATCATTGCAGAAAGTGAACCGCGGTTCGTGAAGTTCTATAACGAAGCAGTACCGATCAGTCTGAAACTGCACATGCTGAACCTTCTTCCGGGTTTTGGAAAGAAGACACTGACCGATACACTGACCGAGCGGCAGAAGAAACCGTTCGAAAGCTTTGAAGATATCCGTTCCCGGGTGAAGACACTTGCAAAACCGGAGAAGTTTATTCTTGAACGGATTATGCTGGAGCTGGAAAACCCGGACGAGAAGTATCACCTCTTCACGTCAAAATGAAGGCTCCCAAAGATCAACATTTTTTAGTAGATGCAGACGCCGTTGCGCTGATTGCAGATACCATTCCGGTAGCCGGCAGAAAGGTCCTTGAGATCGGCCCCGGCGGCGGAGTCTTAACCGCTGCACTGCTGGCACGCGGAGCAACGGTTCGTGCAGTGGAACTGGACGGATCGCTTTTGCCGAATCTTGAGCAGCGGTTTGCCGGACAGCTCGCATCCGGCCAGCTGCAGATAATCCGCGGTGATGCATCAAAGGTACCCCTGCCGGAGTTTGAGCTGGTGGTAGCAAACCTGCCGTACTCCATCTCTTCGAAGATTACGTTCCGGCTGCTGGAAACCGGTTTTGAATCAGCAGTACTGATGTACCAGCTGGAGTTCGGAAAGCGGATGATTGCACCGCCGGGAAACGGTGAGTATGGAAGACTCTCGGTGATGGCGCAGACGTATGCGGATGTGGAAATGATTCTGGAACTTCCGCCCGAAGCATTCTCACCGCCGCCGGAGGTGTGGTCAATTGTGGTAAAGATTACCCCTCATGAACCGCCGGTACCAATCAGAGATCGCAGTGTGCATGCCGTACTCGTCAGAGAACTCTTCTCCCACCGGAGAAAAACAATCCGGAACGGCCTTCGCGGTATGCAGAGCATCTACGGAACTGCCGTGATGACAAATCTCACCGAGGCACTGCCCGCAGAGCTGCTGGACAAACGACCGGAGATGTTGTCGGTAACAGATTTTATTGATCTTTCCAACCGGTTATCTGTTCTGAGAGTATGAAACCGGATACCACACAAATCTATTTTCCCGCAGAGGACACACATCTGCTGATCCGTGCGGCTCTTGCCGAAGTGAAGACCTCCGATCGTGTACTGGAAGTCGGGACCGGATCTGGAGCTGTTGCCAAAGCAGTAATGACAGTTGCGCCGCAGACAATGGCAACGGAGATCAATCCGCATGCAGCAGCGTATGCGACGGCGGAGGGGGTAGCGGTTGTCCGGGGAAATCTGCTGGATCCTCTGAAAGGGGAGTTTGATCTGATTTTGTTCAATGCACCCTATCTGCCGACGAGACCCGAAGAACGTATCAATGACTGGCTTGAGTTTGCGCTGGACGGAGGAGAGACCGGACGCGAGGTGATTGAACGGTTCCTGCCTGCGGCAGCAGATCGTCTTGCGAAGTTTGGACGGATTCTTCTGCTGGTTTCCTCAGCAACGGGACTTCCGGAACTGCTCGCACTGGGTAAACAGTACGGGATGATTAGCATCATTGCAGATTCGGAACAAATGGAAGACGGCGAGACATTATACGTCCTGCGCATCTCGCGGGATCTCTGCTGCATGGGAGATGACGGTAACCCGAACAGAAGAGATAAGACATCAGGAACACCATTGTGTTGGTATGACAACGCAGAAGATTGAATTTGGCGTTTCCGGTATGCACTGCGGAGGATGTTCCGGTCACCTGACAACGATGCTTGCGGAACTTCCGGGTGTTGCAGAGGTGAAGGTTGATCACGTTGCCGGGACAGCTTCGCTTTCGGTTGACTACGATCAGACAACATTTGAAGATATTACCGAATGTGTTCTGGATGCGGGCTTTGAAGTCGTACCCGGTTCATTGAAAAATTTCTGACCATTTCTTTTTTGTACCCTTGTGCCGAATCCGACAAGTAATTACGCGAGTATGGTAATAAAAATAGGATATGGCCAGAACACTTTCCGAGCATGACATTGCACTGCTGCTAAAACTGGCACCGGAGTGTGACACCCTGATCTGTAAGGGATCAGAGAATACATACCGATCTATTCTTCCGCCGGTGGCAAATCATTATGCAAAGGATGCAGACGATTTTGCAGTGCGGCTGAACCGTCTGACCGACGAGGAGTTGGTAACCCTCGTAGATATGATCCGGGAAGGAAAAGAGGGCATCAGCTGCATACCGGAGGAGTGTGCAGAAGTCTTGATCGAACAGGCACTTCGCCGCGTGGGGCCGGAGGCGGGAAACGAACTCTATGCTCTCTATGAGGCAGGAACCCAGTGCCTGTGAACCCATAGACTGAACGTATTTTTTGTGTACAAAAAAGATCATCGGAAAATATTCCTGCGGCAGCATTCACGCAACAAAAATAAAAAAATTTCCGGCAGGACGGTTCATCAGAACGGGTTAGTTCTTCTTTGAAACCATTGCCATAACAGATTCCGCAATGGCGATAACCTCTTCCTGATTGAATGTCTCGGAGTTGATAACGATATCGTACGGCGAAGGATCCGCGATATCAATCTCATAGTACTCCATATAACGTGCGGCCTCGCAGGCTTCCCGATCAACGGTGGCGGCGCAGGCCTCTTCAGAGGTAAGATTTTCCCGCTCGGCAATGCGTTCTGCACGACAGTCGGGGGATGCATAGAGCAGAATTTTCAGATCAGCGTTCTCCACCATCCATCCGGCAAGACGCCCTTCCAGAATGATGTTATCGCTTGCCTCGCCAATCTCTTTTTGCCGGGCATCGATTTTGAGATCGATCTCAGGATTTTCCTCCGCAAGTTTTCCAAAAGCGGCAAGGTCCATACCATGCTCCTTGGCAAGGCTGCGAAACACCTCACCGGCGGAAAGATACCGGAGACCATGTCTCTCGGCAAGCGCCTTGCCAAGAGAGGTGGTCCCCGAACCGGGTGATCCGCTGATCGTAATCCGCATTGGTTACATGCCTCCGATATTGAGGGCTTTTCTGATCACCTGAGTGATCACCAGAGAACAGAGCATATACCAGAGAATCCACAGCGGGAAGAACCCGAGATAGACATCAAAGTAACTGGACAGTCCTGCAAACGGGAGAATGATAGCATTGCTGAGGTCAGCGTGTGCCATGGTCAGATCAGTGGTCTGCGGAATGTGTTCAATCAGCCAGAAAAAGATCGGCACCGTCAGAACAAGGATATAAGCCATGGGCTTAAACTGCTGCTGACTCATTTCCATCTGTTCCGCCATCATTGCCTGCTGGCGTGCCTGCATCTTCTTGATGGCTTTCTCATCGCCGGAACGCTGTGCCTCGCGGAACAGGACGTTAAACTCCTTGAACTTTTCCTGATTTTCCCGCATCTTGTCGTAGTCGATGGTGTACTTCTGAATAAGGGAGGAGTACAGACCGGTACAGGTTGCAAGAATCAGTACAAGTGCAAAGAACGGAAGACCAAGTGCAGCGAAGGGACCGACAATAATATCGACCACACCTGAGATAACGGCACGGGCTTCAGGCCAGCCGTAGAGAAGCATCATGCCAAAGACTACGGCGAGCGCGATGTACATTCCGTACTTTTTGCCGATTTCCATTGAGATTACCTCAGGGTTGCGGTAAGTTCCTCGACGGCTTTGTCAAGGAGGAAGTCAGCGTTGACGATGATTTTGACGGTGCATCCGGTAAGCATTGCATAGGATGCGGCAAAGGCACGGTTCATTTCCTGGTGTTCCGCAATGGATTTTGCACCTTCCATATCACGGACACGGCTCTCGTCAGAAAGTCTGCGGACAAGAATCTGGTCATTGTCCGTCTCGACAAGAACAAGAACGTCCGGCATGATTGCAGTGATAACCCACTCGGGAAGACCTGCAAGATACCCGTTCGGTGTCTTGACAGAGGCGTGAGTATCGATGATGACATTGCCGTCAATTGCGGCGATCTTTTCTGCAGCAAGTTTCTGCAGGCGTTTCTGGACAGTACGATCCAGTTTTCTCATCTGATCGCGGTCCTGTACAAGACCTTCCGCAGCGGCAACTTCAAACATGAAACTGCCAAAGTTGATGTTCTGATACGGAGTTCCTTCCGCAGCGATTTTTTCCATTGCGGTGTTAATTACCGTCGTTTTGCCGACACCGGGCACACCGGTGATGATGACCTTTTTTCCTGCCATATTGGATCACTATTTCCCTATGTGAGAATCATTTAAAGTTTGGAGGGACAGGATAATAAATGTATTTTTAGGAAGGAGAACAGGATCGAAAGAGACGCACTGTCAGTTGGAAAAATCCTGCCGGTAACTATCCCCACCCAGGGATCTTTTTCTTCAGTATGCCAAAAAGAACGAGACACGATCAATGAAGAACATTGTCTGTTCCTAAGGGCATCACTATGAGTGCAAACACATATATACCTATTAGACACAGTGTTTGAACAATGCAAAAAAACACCCTCCTCCCTGTACTTATCGGAGTGGTAGTTGTCTGTTGTGTGCTTGTTGCCTGTGTTCTCCTCTTTACCGGCGGTGAAGGACAAACAACCTACATCGTCGGTATTGACGGGGACCATCTTCCTAGTACTGCTATCATCATCGAGGACCGCGAACGTATCCCAATCGGTTTTGATGTCGAGACAATCCAGTGGATTGCAGAAAAAGAACATTTCGCAATTACATTCAAAGAGGTTCCCTGGTCGATCATTCCCGAACTCATTGAGAGAGGAGATATCGATATGTTCTACTCAGGGTACAGTATAACTCCGGAACGTGCGGAGCGGCTGGACTTCTCTCAGCCCTATTATAAAACCGATATCGCCATTGCCGTCCGAAAGGACAGCGGCGTAACCAGGGAGATGTTTGACAATGGCGAGATACGCATAGGTTCCCAGCAGGGGATCACCTCGGTTGACAAACTCAAAGAGATCTTCGGCATTGAACGGTATGATGAGATGGTCTCCGAAGGAAAGATTGTACTGTTCTCTGCGGGGACTGCAGGATTTGGCGAGTCACTCAAATATCTCGATACCGGAGAAATCGATGCCATCATTTACAATAAAATAACGCTGGAGGGCTATCTGCCAGACTGGAAAAACCTCACCATTCTGGACACGATTCCCACCGGTGAAGAATATGGTATCGCCGTCAAAAAAGGAAATACCAAACTGATCAGCATACTCAACAAAGGCCTTGAAAACTTCCGCGCCTCAGGCAAACGTGCCGAACTTCTGGAAAAATATCATATGAGCGAGACGCTGGCATAATCTCCCTACGTTTTTTGAATAATTTTGAGATGACCGGCGGCGTTATCCATAAACATTTTTGAGTACCACAAATCACAATTCTCAGGGATTGATCCCGTACCCGGGAAAACACTGAGCGCAGGCCGAAGGCCGTACGTCCAGTATTTTTACGGGAAACAGGACCTTATGAACATACCCGAAGATTTATGCAAATCTTAATCTGGTGTACCCAAGAACTTCCCGTTTCCCGTCCATAAATAATCCTTCCGTAATAACCGTCTGCCAGCCCATGAGTTCTTTGGCCATCCCTGTACACCGCATTGGCTCCATAATCTTTACCGGTGTAAAGGAGTACCGTAGATCCTCACGACCGTAGAAGTACACATCCACTGAAGAAAGTGATGCAGCCTGATCACCGCCCACAACCACGGCAACCACATCGTCACCCGAAATCCGCACCATCAGATCCACTCCATTCACAGAAAACTCCGTTTCCACCAGGTTTTCCACCATGAAACTGCCGATAAACACCAGCATGCAGACAACCGCAATCACCAGAACAACCACGATAGCAATGGAGCCTGGAGAACCATGACCGGCATCTGCTGTATCCTTCACGGCATCAACTCCTGCGGATCAGCACGCGACGTGATATCCAGTTCCGTACCGGCAAGAACAAACCACTTGTCATCCACCGCTTCCAAGTATATCAGCCGGACGCTTTGCTGTGTCGGATCATTTGGGATGGGCAGCACATTATATGTCAGACCACCGCCGTCCATAACAGACAACACGTACTGCCGGCCAAATGATGCACCATTTGCGTCGGTAAACGAGAAAATATTCTTTCCGACATCCCCGGGAACAAAAGCATTGGCCAAAACAATTCCCTGCATATCGATTGCAGCAAAATCGGTAATGTTCCCGGACGCCGCGGCAAGAAGCTTTGAGGAGCCACTGTTAATATCAGCAAGTATCGCTTCTTTTCCATATTCCCATGCATACAGAGTTGTATTCCGGACAAGAGTAGTAACGGTACTGACAGCATGCGGGATCATCGGTGATACTTCGGACTCCGCCGGCATCCGAATCGTGATAAACCAGGAATCATCAACGGGCATCACATAAATCAGAAGCAGCAGTGCGTCAGTAGGAATCTCACCAACCGATGCGGATTCATACTTCTGCAGATATCCGCCGCCCTGCTGGGCAAGATAGATCATATGCCGGACTGTCGAAACATCATAGGCATCATGCAAATTGATCCAGCTGGTTATACTGGAACGCTGGGTCCCGCTGGACATTGCAAGAACATTTCCTTCCATATCATAGGCAACCAGAGGATATGTCGACACCTTGTTTCTAATATATTCCAGGGTCTTTTCCTTGGAATGGGATCTGGCATACTGGAAAGCTTCCAGCGTTTCTTTCGTCATTTCGCCGGCATCCGGGGTAAACTGTACATCGGCGGGAACCGACCACGGGGAAACCGGACGATTAACCATCAGACGGACATCCGTTCCAAAAAGGTTCACCGTCACCGTTTTCCAGACATTGATCTTCTCATATTTTCCCAGATACAGCGGTGTATATGCAGGGTACTTGATTACACCTTCCGGTAGTACCACCAGCGTATTATAATCCACCTCATGATCGATCACGAAATCCAGTGACCCTCCGCTGATATCCCACCCGATGTACTCCGTGGCCGTACAGTAGAGAACCCATCCATCCGGCAGGACAACAGATATCGCATACTCCGACAGTTCCGGAACACCTTCAGCAAAGGTATGAAACAGCATGCCCGAATCAAAGAAGAAACTGACGTAACCACGGTACGTTCCATCCGGAGAGTAAACCGGCAGACTCACTTCCGCCACATATCCGTACTCGGAAATATAGAACGGTCTGGTCCACAACGTATGTGAACCCGTAAAATCCGACTCATTGTGATGATGCGTAATTGCCGCTCTCAGATGCGAGAACGCCGCTGGTACAAACATTCCCTCAGTACTGTTCTCCGGATAATAGGCCAGGAGTGCCATCCATGGTTTTTCTGCGTAATACTTCAGAAGAAGATCGACAATTTCCGAATCATTTCCGGAAACCCTGCCGATATCATCAGCAAGGACCCGGGAGTCGACCTCAAGTTCCGTAAAGCCCGAGACAACAACATCCGCATACCGATCCAGAACCAGAACCATATCCTCCGGAGCTTCCAGAGTATAATTTTCCGGAGTCACCGATGGCTGAACACATCCGGCGCAGCCAAGCATCAGACACACTGTACACAAAACCGCGCACAGCATAAAGAATACACAACACCATTTTTTTCGCATAGTACTTACACACCACACACGTAATGAAAATCACTCAGTATGTTGGCGGGAAAAACGCATAAACCCTTTGAATGGGACAATAAAAATCAGAAAAAGAAAAAATGGGGATTATTCTTTGCCGCCGAAGAAGCCCCGCATAAACGGGTACATCTCCATGATCTGCTCGTTTGCAATCTGTTCATACAGACGGTAAACGATCGAGACCGTAAGCAGAAGACCGGTACCTCCCACAAACCCGATGATACCCAGCATGTTTGCAAGAATACTAAGTACTCCGATAAACACGCCACCAATCACCGTGACACGCGGAATGTATCTGTCCAGATACCGCTCCAGCACCGCAGGGCTGCGGCGATAACCCGGAATCTGCATACCTGAATTCTGAATCTGGCGGGCAACATGTTTCGAGTCAAGACCTGCTGTCTTCACCCAGAAGATTGCGAACAGAGCACCTCCAACAATCATCACGATTGCATCAATACCCACACGGAGCGCAACCTCCCATGCTGCATGGCCGGCACCCGTAAACTGCGGGAGCCACCACATCCAGTCCTGCGGCTGGTTAATCGGTGCAAGATACCACATCAGACCATTGATCGGCGTAGAACCGTTGAACTCTCCAAAGATGTTGATACCAACACTGGAAAGGAACATACCAATCATCTGAACGTTTGCCTGCAGCACACGCACCAGAATCATCGGAAGAACACTTGCATACACAAGTTTCACCGGGAACCGCGCACGGGCACCGCGCACATTCGCGTGGGCAAGCGGAATCTCCACACGGGTCGCCTCAACATACACAATAAGGAAGAACAACCCTATTGTCGTAAACAGTGCGAGCAGCTCAAGACCAAAGTACTCGATAAAGTTCGCACCGGAACCTATAACCTCAAACAGCCGGGGGAAGAAACCCACCGCAAACTGATCCGTCGTAGATTCCCAGTTGAAGAAACCGTTTACGAGACCCTGGGCAACTCCTGCAACGATGAAGAGACCGACACCAGAACCAATACCCCACTTCGACACGACCTCATCCATGAACACAACCAGCAGACCGCCTAAACAGATCTGCAGGAAGATCAGGACCATCACAGCCGTCGTATTGCCGCCAAACATTGCAGCAACCGTCATGTCAGGGCTCATCCATCCGCCCAGCACGTTTGGCAGGGCTTCCAGAATGATCATCACAAAGATCAGCAGTTTCTGCAGACCCATGTAAATAACCTGACCGCGCTCATCGGAAGTATTGATCTTAATCAGGTCAGCACCACGAAGCAGCTGCAGTACGATAGATGCGGTCACAATCGGTCCGATACCAAGGTGAAGAATCGTTCCGGATGCACCGGCGAGCAACGCACGGTAATATTGGAAAACATCCAGAGAAGTTTCACTCAGACCAAAAACCGGAATGTTCGTCAGTATAAAATACAACAGCAGCACCGCGGCGGTCCACATCAGCTTGTTTTTGAAGTGAACGTGACCCTCCGGTGGCCGAACGGCCGGCATTTTTGCCAGCAGTGGTTCCATTCGATCCAGCAGTTCTCCCATGAGTGATACACCAAAAATTTAAATTTAGGGGGTCAGCACCTGACCGCCCTGTTCCTGAACTTTCGCGACAGCACGCTCGGAGAAGCTCTCTGCAGTAATCTCAAGCTTGTGGGTAACGCGACCACCGCCGAGAACCTTCTCAACACCAATCTGTGCGGCGTCAAGAATAATAACATCTCCGTTTTGTGTGGCAATACCGCGGGCAACAAGATCCGGAATCATCTGATCGATATCACCGATATCGAGGACTTCATAGGTAACGGAGGTCTTGCAGACAAATCCATGTTTACCCTCAGTCTTTCCGAGCAGATAGAACCGGGTGAAATTGTGGTCACGCCATCCTGCCTGTCCACGACCTCCGCGATTACCTGCACCACGGCGGTTTTTGTGGGTTCCCCCACCACAGGTGCGGGTTCCCCGGAACTTTGAACGCTTGTTGACTGGCATACTTTTTACCTCATCTTGATCAGAAGGTCATTAATTTCCTTCCCGTAGTATCCCAGGGCACCGCCCTGATTGAACGTACGCTTCGTGGTCTTGTATCCCTTTCTCGGCGGGTGCATACGCAGCACCGGCTTGAGCTCGGGGACATCCTTCATCCGGATCTGACCTGCTGCAAGAGCAGCCGCAAGTTCGGCAATACTTCCAAAGGAAGTTGCCTCCTTCACGTACTCCTCCGTCAGCGGCTTGTTACCGGTAAGTCTTCCACGGGTGGTAAGAATCGTCTCAAGCGTGGCTGCATCAACTTCACCAAACGCAATGAAGTCCTTTGCCTTCCGGATCATACCGAGGTACTCCGGAGTCTCCGGCACAAGGACACAGTGGTTGATGTGATGAAGACGCAGCATCTTTAAGGTCTCCTTAATGTCGCGGCGGGTATTTACCACTCCGCGAACCTGCACAACTGCATACATTACTTCCGACCTCCGATACGAATCAGATTCGTTTCGCGAAGTGCATTGTAGGTAGCCTTTGCGAAGTTAAGGGTCGTTCTCGTGTTACCACTCGTGTTGACCCACACATCGCGGATACCGGCAAGTGCCAGTACTTTCTTACCGACATCACCGGTCACCAGACCGATTCCCTTCGGGGCGGGCTTGAGAGTAACGGTAACAGAACCTGCCTTACCGGTAACTTCCATCGGCACAGAGTGCTTCTGACCGCAGCCGCATTCCCAGGAACCGCATCCACGGCGAACCTTCACAATGTTCAGCTTCGCATTTACGATTGCCTTCTTGATCGCAGTTCCCACCTGAACATCTCTGCCCTGGCCAAAACCGATGTAACCATCCTTGTTGCCGACAACAACGACCGCTCTGAACTTAATACGGCGACCAGAGTCAGTCATACGCTGCATCATATCAATGCAGAGGACTTCGTCAACAAGGTCGGGAAGCATTGCATCAACAATGCCTGCTTCCTTAATAGGGAATCCGCTTGCAAGAATCTCATCGAAGCTTGCAAAGTCCCCGGCCATGACCTTCTTGCCAAGACCGGTGATAGGGACCCACTCTTCCTGTTCGTACGCCATATTATTCCAGCTCCTTCATGATTGCATCCTTTGCAGCCTCGACACAAGAGACGAGATCTGCATAGCGGTCATCATATTCTGCAATGTGGGCACCGTTGCAGCGATCCTCGTCCGGGAGGATCTCCTCACCGACCGGAACATCGAAACCTGCATCGACTGCTCCTTTCACTGCGGCGAACACACGGGCACCCGTAGATGCAACCTGCAGACCGATATCTGCAATTGCACCCTCGTATCCTGCCTTCTGGGCACGGACCGCGAACAGCATACCGGTCAGATATGCCGCAGGGGTGTTTCCAAGGTAACCCTTGTACCCGTAGTTCACCAGTTCTCTGCTGTTCACATGAACAAGCGTATAATCGCCGTCCATCTGTGCAGCAATGAGCTGGATGATGATGTGACGGTTCGTCTTCCGGACAACCATACGGTTTCTGCCGGAAACAATCAGCCGCTGGCGCTGGTAGTAATCAGTCTTTCCTTCACGGCGTCTGCGGAACTGAACAAAGTATCTTCCATTCGTAGCCATTGCTTAGTCCCTCCGGGAAGTAACGATCTCAATCTGCGTTTTCAGGTGAGCAACGTTACGGAACTGACCACCGGCTGCACGGCGGTAGAGTCTGCGGTATTCGGTTCTCGTAATGGAACCTGCCTCACGCTGGGCACGAAGCTCCTTACGCTGTGCCCGGATCTTCTTGATCCACTGGGTCTTGGACGGAGTGCGTGCACCCTTTGCACCGCTGCGGCGTCCCGGACCTTTACAGTGTCCGTATGCGCGCTTTGCGATACGTGCCCGTGCACGTCCGCGGGAGATACCTTTCTTCTGGTGGGAAGAGATGGCACCCTCCTCAATCAGATTGCGGATATCCTCCCGGGACATTGCATTCTGAACATCGGAAAGTTTCTCCGGATTGATCCAGACACGGTTTTCACCGCAACCGAGAACAGCTGCCGCAAGGCGGCGCTGGGAAGCAAGATCACTCATTGGACTTCGCCTCCTCGGTCACTGGTGCTGCAACAACTGCCTTTGTCTCTTTCGGGTTCAAAACCTTAATGCCAAGGGCTGCTGCCTTTGTCTGGATAGCTGCACGCTTCTGTCCGCCAACGGATGCACCGATACGGACAGCAGTTGCTGCGGCATCAATCTCTTCAAGATCAGCCGGTCTGAACACAAGGACCTCACGGTAGCCGCTCGGGTGGAATCCGCGGATTGCTGCCGGAGCTCCGAATCCTGCTTCGGGGTGTGCACCCTTTGCACGGAAATCCTTGCGCTGTTTGCTGTGCAGACCGCGCGGTCTGCGCCAGGTGTCAGCCAGCTTTACCTTTGCACAGAGGCACTGGCGGGAGAATCTGGCCTTCTTTGCAGCACGTGCACGAATCAGTTTCTTAATTTCACTCGCCATATTAGTTACCTCTGCTGGTAATGTAGATACCATCCTGGAACACACGGGGATCCCTGTTGCGGACCCGGCATGCCTGCTCAACATTTGCAGCGGTGTTTCCGATCTTTTCACGGTCAATGCCGTTTAAGACCAGTTCATCGCCCTGGACTTTTACCTTCACGCCCTCAACAATCTTTGCGTAGCGTGCCTGTTTCTCGCCAAGGAAGTTGGCGATCTCAACGCGGTCACCTGCAACCTTCACCTGAATCGGGAAGTGGTTGTAGACAACCTTCATGTGGTACTCGTACCCCTCGACAACGCCTTTTGCCATCACATGGAGAAGGGCATTGTAGGTACCGACCAGAGCATAGACACGGCGTCTGGTGGACTCGGTAGAGATCTTCACTGCACCCTCTTCCACAACAATCTCAATTGACGGGTGGTGCATAATACGGGAAAGAGAACCTTTGGAACCTTTCACCGTCAGGAGGTCTCCCTCTTTGGTAATGGTTACACCTTCCGGGATGTGGAAAATCATTTCATGCATAATGTTCCTCTCCTTAGAAGACGTATCCTAACAGCTCGCCACCAATACCGAGCTTACGTGCCTGTTCGTGGGACATAACACCTTGGGAAGTGGTCAGAATAATAATTCCGAAACCCTTTCCCGGCAGGTATCTGGTTTCCCAAGACTCAAGGTCTGCAACCTTTACCGAGAAACGGGGGGTGATAACACCGCACTTGTTGATGCCGCCGGTAAGAGAAATCGTGTACTGACCTCCTCTGCCGTCGTCAACCTTCTCGAAACCGCTGATATATCCGTATTCCTGCATGACGGTAAGCATGTCACCAAAGAGGCGGCTGGCCGGCTCAACGGTCACTGCAAGTTTACCGGTGTCGCCGGCATTCTTGATAGCGCTCATTGCGTCTGCAATCGGATTCTGTTTTGTCATTCTCCGTCACCTCTTTAGTTCATCTTCTTAAAGCCCATCGTGGGTGCCCACTCACGGAAGCACTGACGGCAGAAGTAAATGTTGTATCTGCGCACAAGTCCCTGCTTGCGTCCGCAAAGCTGGCACTGGTTTGCACCACGACCATACTTTTTCTGCTGGACTTTGCCGTTGTCTTTTGCTGCCATATTACTCCACCTCAATGCCGAAGGTCTCGGTCACAAATGCCATGGACTCCTCACGGGTCACGTGCAGTTTGGTGTTGAGCTTCTTCTGCTGGATCTTTCTGCGTGCCGTTCTCGTACCTTTCTTCTCGATAACTGCGATAATATCCATACCGTAGATACCGATCTTCGGGTCATATGCCTGACCCGGAAAGTCCGTGTGTTCCTCAATACCGAAACCGAAGTTACCGGTAGCATCAAACTGGCGTGCGTGAAGAACATTCTCCACCGCATACGTCTTTAATGCCGTTGCAAGGAACGTCGTAGCCTTTTCGCCGCGAAGGGTAACCTTGCAGCCGATCGGCTGACCACGGCGAACACCGAAAGCCGGAAGCGTATTCTTTGCATAAGAACGAATCGGCTTGGAACCCTGGGTAAGGTCTGCCATGATGTTTTCCGCGTTGACAAGCCGCTCGCCTGCCTCGCCGACACCCATGTGCACAACAACCTTTGCCACAAACGGTTTCTGCATGTCGCTCATGCGTCAACACCCCAGGTGGAAAGGAAAGACTCGGTGGTTCCGATCATATAGACATAGTCTTCAATGGTCTCGAACTTCTCACCGTTTGCATCCTCAAGGATGACACGGTTCGAAAGAGATGACTGCTGAATCTGAATCTCAACGATCTTTCCGGTCTTCATCGTGTGCTGACCGCCAATGATGACGGCCATGTTACCGACTGCGAACGGGAAGTGCTGCTGCACAACAAATCTGTCATCGCCAGCAAGACCGATAACAAGGGAGTCCTTGCCTTTGTAGGTGTTGTCACCAATGAAGTTTGCTCCACTGGTCAGATTGATCTGCGTCTTGCCGCCGACAAGAGTTGTCTTGTTTGCGACTTTGACCAGCTGGATCTTTGCTGCATCGGAGGAGATCTCATACTCAGTGTGGCGTCCCTTTGCATCGACAAGAATCATGTAATGCTTATCGATCTTCGGGAAGCTGATGATGTCAAAGACATCAATACCGATGTGCTCATCGGTCACCACGTTGCCGTTCAGAACAACACTGCGATCGTGAAGGATCTTCTTGACCTCTTTCGTGTTCTGGGCGAGGTGCATGTGGTCGCGAATCCAGATGCCGATCGGAAGAGCGGATGCATCGTGCGGACCGTGTGCCGGGCTCACGACGTACTTGCTTTCCTTGCGGGCGATCTGCCATGCGTCCGGTGCTGTCATACGTTTTGTACGAGTCATTATGCCTTCACCTCAAGACGTGCAACGCGCTTTGCGTCCTTCAGATTCAGTTTGGTGATCATCACTTTGGAAGGATCAATCGGTCTTGGAACATCCTCGCCGTTTGCCTTCTTCACTGCAACACCGTGAACAAGAACCTTAGTGTTTTTCACATCGACCTTGTCAACAACAGCTTCGGTGCCTGCGAACTCGCCGCGGAGCACTTTTACGGTGTCACCGGTGACAACACGGAAACTGCGCTTGCCATATTTCTTACGGAGATCATCAGCGAGAGTTGCGTGTAAGAACGCTCCACGAACGTGGATAGGTGCGTTATACCGGAACTTTCTCTGTTTTCTCGGCTGAATGCTTGCAATACGTGCCATGTTTTTCACCTTAGATAATGATCGTTGCCATCGATCCGACCTTCGGGAACCGCTCTGCAACTTCACGTGCAACCGGTCCCTTGATATCGGTACCACGCGGGTCACCATTATCATTTAAGAGGATCATTGCGTTCTCTTCAAAGGAAACACGCAGGCCGTTCGGGCGGCGGAACTCCTTCTTCTGACGGACAACAACTGCTTTTACAAGCTTTCTCTTCATATCAGGAGTTCCCTTCTTCACAGATACTGTGGCAAGGTCTCCGATACCCATCTTCGGCTGCCGGTTCTTCACACCGTGGTATCCGAAAACGGAAACAATCTGAACAACACGGGCGCCCGTGTTGTCTGCACAAACCATCTTGGAGCCGGTCTGAAGTGCGCGCGGGATCTTGGACGTTAAGCCTCTCATGCCCGGGTCACCTCAACAACAACATAGGAGGTTGTCTTGTTCAATGGTCTGCACTCTGCAATCTTGACCTCGTCGCCGATTCTGGCGTCGAGGCACGGGGCCATGTGTGCGTGGATCTTGGAACTGCGCTTCTCATATCTGTCATATTTCTTGACGAAGTGAAGGTAGTTCCGCTCGACGACAACGGTCCCCTGCATGCGCTCACTCACGACCTTACCGGTAATCACCTGGCCGCGTACCGGTAAGCTGCCGTGGAATGGGCAGTTTACATCGTCACAGTCCTTCTCTGGGACTGCAACATTTAAGCCGATATTTTTTGCCATATTTAACCCTCATCTTACGCGCATAGCTCGCACGTCACGCACCCGGTAAACGGGACATAACGGTCTCGCTGCTCTGGGCTTACGCCCTCGCTTTAACACGTCGCGCTGGAGAAACAGACAAGCCTGAGCAGTCTATTACAACTTCAACACTATCCGGGAGGGTTACCCGGAGTAACATATATTGTTTCTCCAAGCACTTAATCCCATTCCCTGACCGGAGGGAAAGAGTGTTTTTGGTTTCATCGACGATGAAACCACACATTCCCTCCTGTGTTTTGTTGCGTGACCGCACCACAACCGCATATAATCCAATCAGCTCATGCTGCAGGATCGATTGTGGTGTGATCATAAGACAACTTATGCCTGACGCTTGGTCTGTTCAGTCTTAATGCGTGCGATAGTTCTGCGAACTTCCCGGATCTTTCCGGGGTTTTCCGGTGCACCACCGGCGCTGACTTTTCCGTACTGCTGAATTAACTCATTCCTGAGTTTCTGCTCGTTTTCTACAAGCTCAGCATCGGAAAACTGGGCGACTTCCTTTGCTCTGAAGATTGCCATGATGTTCAGGCCTCCTCGTGGAACTCAGGTTCAAGTTCCGGCTCGCTTGCAAGTTCTGCATCGAACTCTTCAAACACATCAGCCTCAACAACCTGTGCCGGAGCCGGATTTGCATCGGGACGGATCTCAAAGTGATCCGGAAGAACTGCTCCAGGAGGAACGATTTTTACCTGGACACCAATGATACCGAGCTTCTTGACAGCGGTTGCATAACCGCTCTCAACGATGGACTCGGCCGGTTCACCGGAGTGTTTGATGTAGCCTTCAACGAACTTCTGCACACGTGCACGGGCACCGGTCAGCTTACCTGCGATGATAACTTCACAGCCAAGTGCGCCGGAGTCCATAACACGGCGGATAACGGAGGAACCTGCCTTCCGGAAGTACCATCCGCGTTCCAGTGCATTTGCAAGGCGCTCTGCCATGATCTGGGCGTTCAGGTTTGGATTTCCAACCTGCTGAACCTCAACCTGCGGAGAGTCGATACCATAGATCGAAGTCAGGTCGGACGTGATCTGGCGAACCAGTCTGCCGCCCTTACCGATGACAATACCGGGCTTCTCTGCAAAGATCGTAACCTGCGTACCGACCGGGGTGCGGACAATGTCCATACCGCCGTATCCGGCACGCTTGAGTTCCTTGTTAAGGTACTGCTCGACACGGACCTTGCGGACACCGTCGGCAACGAACTTCTTCTCGATAGTCATACTTACTGCACCTCACGGAGGATTAACTCAATGTTCACGGTATCTCTGTGCTTGGGGGTTGCTCTGCCCATTGCACGGGGGAAGATTGCCTTCATGCACCGGCCTTTGTTTGCTGCGGCGTGGACGATAACCATCTTTTCCGGAGCAAGACCTGCGTACTCGGCATTCTTCTGTGCGGAACGGATTAACCGGATATACTCTGCGGCTGCCTTGACCGGATATCTTCCGGCTGCAGTGCCGAAGGTCTTGCCGTTTAAGCTCTTCTGGTGACCAACGTTTCTTGCATAGCGGTGGAACGGAACTGCTCTCTTCAGATCAATAACCTGTTCAAGGTATGCAACTGCGTCGTCTGCCATCATGTTACGGACGAGGTGGGCAATCTCCACTGCGTGCTTCGGAGAGCATCCAAGCTCGTTAGCCTTTGCACGGGCGATGTTGTCGCCGGTAAGTTTGTTACTGTATTCTGTTCTTGCCATGACAATCACTTCAACGGGACATACTTACTCGACCTAGTTGCACCAATACCGGCGCTACCGTGGCTGACCTTCTTGCGGGTAAGAGCGAACTCACCAAAGTAGTGGAACACGCCCTCAACCGGGATTTCAACGTTCACGAACTCTTTTCCGGAGTAGATGGCAACATTCTTGCCAACCATTTCCGGAAGGATGATCATTGAGCGGATATGGGTTCTCACACCGTCACCGGCTGCGATCTTCGCGCGAACATCCTCTTCATCGCGGGTAAATCCGCGAAGAACCTTACGGCGTGCTGCTGACGGCATAATCGGAAGAAGCTCTTCCATGGACATGGCTTTGAGCTGCTCGATGTTGTAGCCGTGGTAGGTATACTCCTCTCGCCGCTTTGGCATTCTCTTAGTAGTTTTCTTTGCCATTTACGTTCACCTCCGGCATCCGGTTCTCCGTGCTGCGACATGTCCGACTTTCTTACCGGCCGGGGTTCCGCGTGCAACGGTCTTTGGCTTACCTGGGTGCTGGTGTCCTCCACCACCGAACGGGTGGTCGATAACGTTCATAGCGACACCGCGAACACGCGGCCAGCGGGTTGCCGAGGTCTTCATCTTGTGATACTGTTTACCTGCTTTCAGGACCGGTTTGTCTCCGCGTCCTCCACCGGCTACGAGGCCGATGGTTGCAAGACAGTGCTCGTGGAACCACTTCGGTTTACCGGACGGCATGCGGACGCCGACTTTACCCTCGGATTTACCGATGACAATAGCCTGAACGCCGCTTGCACGGACGAACTTGCCGCCGTCTCCCGGGCGGGCCTCAATATTGCAGACGGCCATACCGGTCGGGATTGCTGCAAGCGGAAGGGTGTTACCGTTCTCGATCTTTGCCTCAGGTCCCCATGCAATTTCATGGCCAACACCGACGCCCTCGGTGATGAGTACGTACTCCTTTTTGCCGTTGATCTTTACCACTGCAATCGGAGTGTGGCGTGCTGGGTCGTGTTCAATGTCAACAACGGTTGCGGTGACAGTTTCGGTAAAAGAACCGAAGTGTTTCAGCTCTGCCTTATACT
The DNA here is from genome assembly GCF_026891935.1 of Methanocorpusculum vombati. Taxonomy (NCBI): domain Archaea; kingdom Methanobacteriati; phylum Methanobacteriota; class Methanomicrobia; order Methanomicrobiales; family Methanocorpusculaceae; genus Methanocorpusculum; species Methanocorpusculum vombati. The sequence goes on from NZ_JAPTGC010000009.1 coordinate 32,097, forward strand.
GGTGCGACGGGGCGCGGTAGGTTGAACCTCCCTTTCCACGTGCCTGTGTACTGATTCTGTGTCCCATGTTGACTCACCTTACACAATTCCCAGCTGAGAGAGAATCTCTTCAGCAGCGTTCTTCTCTTCGAAGGTAATGATTGCCTTCTTGGCTCCCTTGGTGGTCATCATGGTGCTGATGGATGCGACCTTCTTACCGAAGTTCTTCTCCATGGCGGCCTTGACGGATGCCTTGGTTGCGTCCTTTCTTACGATGAAGGAAAGCTGATTGGCATTTTCCAGGAGAACCATTGCCTTTTCTGTAACAAGCGGGTGTGCGAGTGCCATCGTTTATGCCTCCCCGAGCTTCTTGACAGCGGCCTCAGTCCAGACAGTAAGTCTGCCTGCGTGAGTTCCGGGTGCCAGAACATTTGCGTTCAGAGAAGTGACCGGCATGACATCGACACCTGCAAGGTTTGCACCGGCGGTAAAACCGGGAACTGCGGTGACGATTAAGACGGACTTTGCCTGCTTGTACTTGCGTCCGCGTGTCTTTCCGCGGCCTGCACGGATTGCACGGGAGTTCTTTGCACGCTCAAGGTCTGCACCAAGTCCGAGGGCGATTAATGCCTTCTTGACTTCTGCGGTCTTTGCGAGTGCTTCAAATGCATCCTCAACAACAATTGCTGCGTCGCCTTCGAATTTGTGACCGCGGGCGGTAACGAGTTCGGTGTTGACGGTTGCTGCAATTGCAGAGCGGATTGCCTTTGCCTTCTCTTTCTTGTTGATCTTCTCAACAAGGATCTTTTCGACTTTGGGTGCGTGTGCCGGGTGACCGCCTTTGGTCTGCGGAACTTTTGCACCGCGGGATCCGTTCTTGATACGCGGAATCTTTGATTCGCCGCGCTTGGAACCCCAGCCCTCTGCAGAGGTCCTCATACCTGCATACGGGTTTGCACCGTACGGCTGGTACTGCTCGCTCTGGAATGCGAGGACAGCTCTCTTGATGAGGTCCGGACGGAACTCTTCGTTGAAGACTGCCGGAAGCTCGATCTCGTGGAGAACTAAACCGTTAATTGCTTTTACATTTGCTTTCATCGGTCAGGTCACCCCTGCTTGCTCTGGAGACTCACAAACTCAACAACAGGAGTCTGGATGGTCTTCTGTTCACCCATGCGGGTTGCGGGACGAATACGAATCAGGCGTTTTGCCGGACCCGGAATGGAACCTTTAATCAGGACGTAGTTTCCGCGGACAAGACCGTAGTGGAGGAATCCACCTGCGGGGTTGATGTCGTCAGGGTTGTCACCGAGTTTAATGATTCTCTTGTTGAACTCCGTGCGCTGCTGGAATCCCATCTGACCGGGCATCGGAACCTGCCAGCGAACGTGGTGCGGAGTCCACGGACCAAGAGTACCAATGTGCCGTACTTTCTTGGTTCTTGCGTGTTTTCTCTTTCTGAGGCAGATACCGAATCTTTTGACAGCTCCCTGGAATCCCTTTCCTTTGGTGATTCCGGTAATGTCAGCAAACTGACCCTCGGAGAGAATGGAGTTCATCTCAACGCTGGTGCCAAGAAGAGAAAGTGCATAGTCAAAGCGTTCCTGTGCGCTGCCGCCGGCAACACGGATTTCCATTAAATCAGGAACCTTTTTCGGGACACCGGTGATAGTATCCGGCTGGGTGTACATCAGAACCATAACTTCGACAACATCGGCCATCGCAGCGTTGATTTTTTCAGTTGCTGCAGCGGCGTTGTGTGCCTTTGCTTTGGTGATTCTACCGGAAAGTGCGGCAACATCCTCAGACCAGACTTCGGTAAGCGGGTGTTTGCCGTAGGTGTCTTTGACATAGACGCGGATTGCGGCAACTTTCATTGCCGGGATCTCGATGACGGTCACCGGGACCATAATTTCCTTGCCTTCTGTCGGGCTCTTTTTGTGATCGTCAATCATAATGACGTGGGTCATGCCGGCCTTGTAGCCTGCAAATCCCTGAAGCGTGGGCTGCCCGTTATACTCCGGCCAGGATTGGTACTTTGGTACAATACTCTTGGCCCTCTTGCGAGGATAGTATGCGAGGGAACCGGCACGCGGTCTCACAGTTCTCATGTGTTAATCAGTCCTTAATACTGTAGTCATTTCATTCCCGCGGGAACGAAAGACGTCTGCTGTGGTTGTCAATTATAAACAACCGTTCTTTCACCATTAGCCTGCGATGTTACAGATCGCCTTCGACCATGGGACGTACATTCTTGTGTCGGTCTCAGCTTTCTGTGCAGATGCACAGATGCTTAGAAGACGGAAAGACGGGTAGCAATTGATCCATTAGGATATCCGCATGAACGACAACGTCTTGTCTGTTCTTGTGGTTTATGCCCGAATGACGCATGTAGTATGCGCGCCGCACGGTTGCGGCTTCCAAGTCTCACGTAAGAGAACCTGACAGTTCACGCGCTCTTTGGTTTTCACAAAGAATGGGCTCGTCCTGCTGACGTTCGCCCGGCGCGCTTCATCAGACCTATTGAGGTCTTAATCCTTTACGGGATCATTCCCGCGAAAGGGTTACACGATAATGAAAACAACGGCAGAATCTGCGTGCTTTCAAACCAACTGGATATCCACGATACACAGCAGCTATGCTGATATCAGCCTATAAAGGCTTCAATATTATTGGAGGAGTGAGATAATAAAGGTAATGGGGAGAATGAGCGACAAAAAATAAGAGAGGTTATCCAAAGTAGAGATCGCCGTCAGTGTTGAGATATACCCGGATGTCTTCTCTGACATGCCGGCCTTTGATTTTTTCAGGCATGTAGGAGCTGATGCGGTTGATTAAGGAGATGCTGTCATACCGGATTTTTATGTTCAGAGGGGCTGCTGCCTGATAGATGAGATGCGGAGCCTCCATGAGATCGGTACCTGCGGCAAGGACACAAAGGTCTGCAGCATCGAGAGTGTAGAGAAATTCGAGGGTTTCTTTGGCACGCCGGATATTTTCGTTGGCAGATTTTTCGATAGTACAGATGTTTGCTTTTGATGTCCCGAGACGATCGGCGATCTGCTGCTGGGTCATTCCTTGCTTGCGATATCTGATAACTTCCTTCTGACGATCGGTAAGGAGAGTATCTTTCATGGTTATTAATATAAGTCTGTTAACTATAAACATATTTGGTTAAAGTAGTGTACTTTTCCGGGACAGAAATGAGTCGACCAAATACGTCCGGGAAATTTGTCTCACGCTTTACGCGCATGAATCTGCAGAGATTTTGCTAGATTTTTTGGCAAGACAAATAAAGAATCTAAGAAATGTGTCTCGTATGAGTCTGTGAACTGAATATTCCTGATTGGGATTCATTCTGATATATCCAGATTTGAGGAGGTTTTCCTATAATCTCAAATATATCACCGTATTTTCGGGATCGGTACTATCAATTCACAAACCTTATATTGGTTCTCGTCGATAATCTGATGTTCTCATTGAAAATGAGAGGTGTAATAAATATGGTAGTTAAGGTAGGAGTTGCAAAGCTCGGTAACATCGCATCCGGTGTTATGGCAGAGCTTCTTTTAGATGAGCGTGCAGACCGTGAAGACATGATGACCTTCATGGCAACCTCTGGAACGAAACTGCAGAAGGAAGATGTTGACCGTGTCGTCACCAACCTGAAAGCATGGCAGCCGGACTTCGCAATTGTCGTATCCCCGAACGGAGTTCTCGAGGGACCGACCGGTGCACGTGAGGACCTTGCAGCAGCAGGTATCCCCACAATCGTCATTACTGATGATGTAACCACCAAGAAAGAGCAGTTTGCAGCACTGAAGGAGTCCAAGTTCGGATACATCATTGTGAAGGCAGATTCCATGATTGGTGCACGCCGTGAGTTCCTCGACCCGATTGAGATGGCAGACTACAACGGCAACCTTGTAAAAGTTCTCGCAGTTACCGGTGCATTCCGCAAGCTCCAGACCGAGCTTGACAAAGTCATTGACCAGGTAAAGGCAGGAAAGAAGGGCGACGAGATCGTTCTCCCGAAGATTGTCCTGAACTCTGACAACTCCACCAAGGGTGAGTTCAACAACCCCTATGCACTTGCAAAGGCACGGGCAGCATACGAAGTTGCACAGGCTGTTGCAGGCGTCAATGTGAAGGGCTGTTTCATGACCAAAGAGTGGACAGACTATGTCCCAATCGTTGCATCTGCACATGAAATGATGCGTGTTGCAGCAATGCTCTGCGATGAGGCACGTGAGCTTGAGAAGGCAGGCGACTCTGTCATCCGCAAGCCGCACAAGAAGACCGGTGAGATCGTCTCCAAGGTCGCTCTTATCAGCAAGCCTGAGTAAGTATATTCAGGAAAAATATTTTTTTTCTTTTTTGATGTTCGGCGCATTCATTGCACTCGCAGGACTTGGTGCAGTCGCACTTCTCGTACTCCGCCGCAACTAAGCAGCGTGAAACAAAAAGAGATGAGATCTGAAGCTCAGGAAAAATCCTGAGACACAATAACTCTCTCTTTTCAGAAAAAATCTCAAAGCTCTTTTCCAACCACACCCTCACGTAATCCAACGAACACGTGAACGTCCGCAACAAATCTGTCCGGCACAACCGTAAATCCCGACCAATCCCCCCTCATCATCCCAAAAAGAATAGCAGACCTACCTACGTTCCATCTTCAGCAGAAATACCAAAAACCCGGCCCATCACATGAACCCGGAACAACCCAAACTTTCACATACCGCGCACGCTTTTTTTCTATCATTACCTGCACCAACAGAACACAACAAAACATCCCGACAGGATTTTAAAAAATCCGTAAAAAATCACAACAGAAAAAACAAAAAAAATATGGAAAATCGGAACGAGCCGATTTACATAATCTTGCCGAGCAGGCGGATAGAATTCGTCATGTCCGGTCCAAGCGGAGAACCGAAGATGATCTGCGTAACACCTGCTTTCGTCAGGTCTTCACACTTCTGGCGGATAATGTCAGGAGTACCGCAGATGGTAAATGCTTCAATTTCTTTGTCCGTAACGAGGCCGCCGACTGCACCGAAGTCGAAGCGTGCAAGTGCGTCCTTAATCTTTGCAACGTTTGCAAGATCAAGACCATGGCGCTGGAGCAGTGCCTCCGGAGATCCTGCTGCAATGAATGCTGCAACGATCTTTGCTGCTTTCTTTGCTTTCTTCTCGTCCTTGTCGATGGACAGAGCAGTGTATGCACCAACATCAAAGTTCTTCTTACCAACCTTCTCGGTTGCCGCCTTAATAATTGGGATAGCAACATCGAAGTCCTTCGGGTTGGATGCATTGATAAGTGCTCCATCTCCCTTCAGACCTGCAAGCTCAAGGACTTTCGGACCCTGTGCACCAACATAGACCGGAATACCCTTCTTACCTGGGAGAGTAACACCCGTCAGTTTTGCACCATCGTAGTCGAAGAACTGCAGACCGGACTTCTTCACTTCTGCACCGCTGCAGAGTGCACGAATCTGATCAATTGCCTCACCGAGTCTTGCAACCGGCTTTACGGGGTCAATTGCAAGTTTCGGAAGGGTGGACAGATCGCCCGGGCCAATACCAAGAACTGCACGACCATCGGAGATCTCATTCAGCGTGCAGGCAAAGGATGCCATACCTGCCGGAGTATCCGTAAAGGAGTTCATGATACCCGGACCCATCTTCAGGGTCGTAGTTGCCTGGGCAACTGCGGTCAGAACCGGATAGCAGTGGCGGTTGTTGTAGTGGTTGGTGATCCATGCGTAGTCAATGTCCTTGCTCTCTGCAAGCTTACAGTAGTTAACTACCTGCTTAACATTAACGTTTCCCGGAACAAACTCAATTCCATAAGTCAAAGTTCTTTACACCTCAATTCTAAGTTAATCCCCTCTGCATAAATAGATTCTGCTTTGAAGATAATCATTCCGGCAAAATCCGGAGGATTTCACCATCGACGCCTAAATGAGGGAAAAATCAGGGGTTTTTGTATGCGCTTTTCAAATAATTGCTGGTATCTGGGAAAACACCCGCATCTTATAAAAGAATATATGGTTATAAAAGGAATAATAGAAGCAGAATGCATTCTTCCGGGGATGCGGGTGAACCACAATGAGAGCATTACTCATCGGACTGGGCGGAGCAGGCTGTCGTATCGTCGATACACTCAACCAGCATGACGAGCGGAGCGGTGTCCGGAGTGTGCGATCCTTTGTGTTTGACGCAGACCAGAAAACCATCTCTGAAATGCAGACCATCCCGCAGGAAGACCGGTTCGTTCTCACGCCGGTCGATCCGATCAAAGAACACAACAACCGCGGAACCGATTTTGAAGTGGGAAACCTTGCAAGCTGTTTTCAGCGTGATGGCATCGAAGAGATTGACGCAGTATTCGTCTGCGCAGGCCTTGGCGGAAGAATGGCCGAACTGGTACCGACCATCGTATCCCAGCTCAACGACGCCTTCCCCGACCCGGTCTTCACCATTCTCACACTCCCCGGACGAAACGAAGGAGTAAAAGTATCTGCCCGGGCATCCGAAACGCTTGCAGAGATCCGCAGCGTATCTCAGGCAACCATTCTCTTCGACAACGAAACATGGTTCAAACGTACCGAAGATGAGGACAGCATCAAAAATGTGGAAGAGGCAAAACACAAAGCCACCATCTACGAAATGTTCCCGGTCCTCAATGAGATGCTTGCACGCCGGGTCGGCCTCCTGCTTCGTGCCGGAGAATTCAACCATAAAGGCGTTGAAGCCGCAGAAGTAGTATTGGATGCAGGAGAAGTGCTCAATACCCTCAAAGAAATGGACCTCGTTGCAATCGGCTACGCAACCGAAAAACTTCCCACCACTTGGACCAACAACATGATGAAACGCATCCGGGTGGAAAAATATCTGCTGGAAGAAAATCAGGCACGGACCTCCCGCATCGTTGAACTGGCAAAACAGGCGGTGTACCGGGAAGTATCCGTCCCCTGTGACCTCACATCCTCGGAAAAAGCCCTGGTGCTGATTGCAGGTCCCTCTGATGAACTGTCCATGAAAGGATTCCAGACGGTCCGCAAATGGATTGATCGCAGCATCAAAGGCCTTGAGATGCGGGCCGGAGATTATCCGGTCAAGTCGACCCAGTATGTCGGCGTGATTATTGTTCTTGCCGGTCTGGAAAATGTACCGCGGGTGAAGGAGTTGGACGAAATTCGAACCATTTACGAAAACGAACAGAACAAAGAGTACGAAGAAGAAGAAAAAACCGAGAAGGTCCCAACCATTCAGGTTGCAAACGACGAAGTTCTGTTCGAGGACGAGATGGTGATGCCGATAGGAATTAATCCCGCGCCCGCCCCGGAAGAGAGCGGAAATGACATCTTTGAACTGGAGGATTTCTCCGAACCGGAAAACGAAGAAGATATCTTTCAGGAAGAACCGCAGATAACGCAGTCCCCCTCCTATTCACCGGACGACGTGTTTGAAGAAGAGGATACGTACAGCATCCCGCAGCAGGAAGAGGATGTGTTTGAAGACGAAATCATGGTTCAGCCCCAGCAGCAGTATATCCAGTATCCTGCCCCTGCGGGTGACGATGACGTCTTTGAGGATGTGGTCCGGAGAGTCGTCCCACCCCCCCCGCCTCAGCAGCAGTACATGTATCCTCCCCAGTATGCCCCACAGTACATTCAACAGCCGCAGCCGGCAACAATCTTTGACGACTCTCAGCCCGAAATTCGGCCGGTGATCCCCAAGGAAAAACCCAAACCAAAAGAGATGCCGAAGATCACCATTGCCGGGCCGAAAAAACAACCACAGATGACCGGCAGTACGATCATGATGCCGAAACGGCAGAAAAAAGTGGACAACGTACTTGCAGGGATGGCAGATGTCGGCGGCAAAGACAAACCAAAAGACTCGGACAGTGTGCTTTCCGGAAAAGCAAATGTCGGTGGAAACGGCCGGCCGAAAGAAACGATAACAACCGGTGTTCTGGAAGGATCAGTCACGGTAGGATACCAGAGACCCAAAGAAACTGACGGGGGCGTCCGCATGTCCGGCGGTCAGCGTCCAAAAGAGACGATGGTCCCGGGCATTCTTGAAGGATCGGTGCGTATTGGTACGCAGCGGCCAAAAGAGACGGACGGGCATATCAGAATGTCCGGAAGTCAGAAGCCGAAGGAAACCGATGGACACATCAGAATGGCAGGTTCCCAACGTCCGAAAGAGACGGACGGAGTTGTGCGCGGCGGCTCAACACAGCGGCCAAAAGAGATCGGGGAATCTGCAAAAGTGCGTGACGCACAAAAACCCCGCGAAGTGAACAAAGGCATTCGGGTAACGTCGATCCCTCTGCCAAAAAATCCGGCGGTCAAAGAGATCGCAAAAAAAAGTGAGAAGGACAAGTGGCTGTAACAGCCGCTTATATTTTTGATTGTACCACACCGTAGCTGTCCTGGTAGTTGCCGTTATACGCATTTACCACATCTCCAAGGACAGGGTGAATAAGCATCTGTACAATGCGGGTGCCTTTCTCAACCGGAATATCCTCCGGTCCCATGTTTACCATGCAGAGCGTGAGGTTTCCCCGGAATCCCGGATCGATGTACCCGGCACCGAGCAGCACTCCTTTCCGGCCAAAGGAGGAGCGACCGCGAAGCGTTGCGGCGAGATCGGCGGGAAGGCTGACAAACTCCATTGTCGCGATAAGGGACAGCTCGCCCGCTTTCATAACAGTATCATCTGCGGCTCGGAGGTCATAGGATGCTGGCTGGAGCGATTCTTCGGCAAACGGTGTTATACCAAGTGTTCCGTCAGCGATGCGTGCACGAATTACGGAGGATGAGAGCAACATCTCTTTTGTGTTGGTTTCTGCGGCAATTGTACTTTGTGCTCCGGCTCGCCCGGCACATACGATAGAATATAAAAGGGATAAAGAGAGATGAATATATCAAGTGGATCTGTAGGGTAGTGGATATCCTTCCGGGCTTCGAACCCGGAGATCTGGGTTCGATCCCCAGCAGGTCCGTGCAGTTTTTTTTTGAAAAAATGTTAGAAGGATCCTCTTCTGCCGCGGTTGCCGGATTTTCCTTTTCCTTTCACAAGGAATACAACGACTACGACAATGATGATCACTACAATGACTCCTCCGACCAGTGCGACCGGGAAGTTCTGGGAAATCGGTATTGTGACGGTGTTGGTCTGACCGGCTGTTATGGACCAGGAGACACTCTGTGTGGTGTATCCGTCTTTGGATGCGGTTATCAGAATGGTTTTTCCCGGTTCCATGTCTTTGGTGAACTTTCCGGTTGCGTCAGTGATGCCGGTAACAAGGTTGTCAATGTAGATCGCAGCTCCGGTAACCGGGTTGTTTCCGTCAACAACGAGAACGGTCAGCGGGACGATTGCATACGTGAGTTCGACGATGACATCAGCGGAGTCTTCGGTGAAGGTCACTTCTTTTTTGTAGGAGTTGTAGTTTGGTTTGGTGACTTCCAGTGTGTAGGTTCCTGCGGTGAAGTCCTTGAGGGTTGCTCTTCCGTACTCATCGGTGGTTCCTATGGTTTTTCCGTCAATGATGATGGTTGCAAGGGAGACCGGTTTCATGCCGTTGTCCTTATCATAGACGAGGATTCTCGGGGAGAAGTAGGATTTGGAAAGAGTGACGGTAAGCGAGGTCTGGTCCGTTTCGATGTACTGTGAGGATGAGTAGGTTTCGTAGGAGTCGGCTGTTACCTGAATGTTGTGATACACACCTTTTTCCATGGATACATGGAGAATTCCTGCGCTGTTAGTGGTTCCCATTCTGAGTCCGTCAATGGAGATGGCGGCACCTGCAACCGGTGTTGATTTGTCGGGATTGAGAACTTTGATCTGAACCAGATTCGATTTCTGGAGATAGACGGTGTACTCTTTTTCCATCGAGTTGACATTGATGGAGAATTTCTGGTCGTCAAATCCATCCTTGGTGACGGTTACACTATAGGTGGACTTGTATTCGACTGAGGCGAACTTTGCGATTCCATCAACGGTGGTGTACAGGGTCTGTTCCAGGCTTGTTCCGCTTTTGACGATGACGACCTTTGCATCTTTGACGGGATCGTGTGATGCGCTGTTGTCATAGACGTTGATGGTAAGGCTTGTGGCTTCTGCTGCGGCTATTCCACAGAGTAACAGGGATGCCAGCAGAAGGATAGCAACCAGATGTTTTATTGACATAGATATATTCATTTTTGGGGGTGATCGGGTATTATTTATTCGGTCGGGTAGACGGGGTTGGGGTACGTGATCTTTGGCCATACTAGTATGGTGGGTGGAGGTTGTTTGTATGCTTTGTCGTGGGGCGGGGTTTTGTGGGATTTTTGGTTTGGTAGGATTCAAAGTTTGTTTGCGGGGAAGGATTCAATTTCGTATGGTTTGCTTTGTGGTACTTTGTTCTTTGTTTTCTTTTGATTTTTGTTATCTTGTTGGATGGTCTTCGTCGATCGGTGAAGTGTGTTTGGTGTAAAATTCGCGAGAATTTGGCGTATTTTTGGATCGAATTTGGTAGGATGTTTAATGGGAGTTTTTTGGAGTTGCATTTTTCGGAATTTTTGGAGGGTGCTTTTGCGGTTTTTCGAGATTTTCTCGTATAATTATTTTTCATGATTGAATCCTCATTTAGGAGGAATTACACTTGAAAAACACAAAGACTATGGCAGTTCTCGTTGTTCTGCTTGCAGCAGCGCTCTTTATCGGAGCAGCATCTGCAGCAGCTATTGGTGATGCGGACTTTAAAAATGTCACTGCAAATGCCACGACACTCACTGCCGCAACTGGAATCCAGACCTCGGATATCCTGATCTATAATACATCTGTATCCGTTGATTTAAATAACAACAAGGATATGTGGATCAACTGGGGTGACGATAGCACCCTTACTGCAGCAAACCTTAATGCTGCGCAGGGAACAGGCAGTTACAACCTGACTGTAAGCCACACCTACAATGCTCCAGGTAGCTATGTAGTTACTCTGTACAATGCATCCACTATTACTGCAACCACTGAGTCCAAGAGAATTGCAACCATCACTGTAGTTGACGCCAAGAAAATCGCTGCTGGTGAAGATGCATTCGTCTACGAATACATCTACGTCGCAAGTGCAACCAAACTGACAAAATACTCTGAAGGTACAAACCCAACCGCACTCAACCAGATTGCTGGAAAGAATGGAGTATTCTACCTGACTGAATCTGTTGTGAACAGTCAGTATGGTGCATACTACTACAATGGTATCCCATCGTCCAGTAACACTGATTTCATCTACATCTGGTACCCAGAACTGAGCATCCAGGCAGAACTCACCGATCCGGCAAATGTTTGGGGATCAACTGCTGGTGACTCCATTGAAGGTAAGACCATCAACAAGAACACCAACGTTACGTTCCTGCTCAACACACCAATGGTCGGCCCGGCAAATGTTAATAACAGATTTGGTAGCCTGTCCGCAAAGATTGTCTTCACCACTCCTGTTGGAGGTAAGACCACGGTCTTTGGTACCTATGACAACGGTCAGCCGGCAAACTACAACAACATCGCACTGACTGCAACTCAGAACATTGTTGGTTCCGCAATTCCGGGCAATGATGCAGCTGCAGGTACCTACACCGCACAGGCTGAGTTTACCAACTACAAGCCGTTCTCGGACAACGCAAAGAAATCCAACACGATCTCGTTCACCGTTCAGAGTACCTCTCTGTCCCTGACAGCAGGTAAGGATTCTGTCGTCCGCAGCAACCCGTTCACTACAACGATTCAGGGTGACGCAAACACTCTGTACTTCATCTATGTTGAAGGAACGGATGAAAACCAGCCTTACCTTCTTCCAGGTCAGTCTGGGTTTAAACCAGCATATACCGTTATCCCAGTGACCAGCTCCGGTGCTCCGATCTCTCCGGCTGTCAACAACAACCCGGTCGATGTCAGTGGCACTCCCTACTACTCGTACGGTTACTTTGAAACCGATGCATCCGGTAAGAGAACTGTTCAGTTCAATACCCAGGATAACACCGATGATAAGACCTACACCATCAGAATAATTACCATTGCAGGATCCTACCCATCCTTTACAAAAGGCGATGACTACGACACAGTCAAAGTCAAAGTCGAGAAGGGCTCAGTTACCATCTCCGCATCCGGTGACGGTTCCTACTACCTCGGTGACGAGATCAAACTGACCGGTACCAACACCGACAGTTCTTACGTCTTCCTGTTCATCGACGGCCCGAACCTTGGCTACTCAGATGGTGTCGTCCTTAAGAACCTCCCCGACCAGTTCCCGGCCTACAACGCAACCAATCCGATTGACGTCAAGACCGACAACACTTGGGAGTACAAGTGGGACACCTCGAACATTGCACTCGACACTGGTGCATACACCATCTATGCAACCAGCAAGCTTACCAACGGAAAAGCATCCTCTGCAATGAAACTCACTGCAGACCTGAACTCCAAGTACAACGTGTATGGAACAGTCCTTGATGTAAAGTACCCGAATGACTACTACGCAGTCAAGCTCTCCGATGCTGAGTACGCAACTGTGTCTGTCTCTCTGAAACAACCATTCCTGTCGGCAAACCCGTCCGGAACTGTTGTTGCAAAGGGTGACAAGATCTACATCCGCGGTAACGCAGAAGGAAACCCGAACTCTCTCTATCTCTACATGTTCGGTCCGAACTACTACGAGAAGTACTCCGTCTCCGTTGAGACTGACGGAAGCTACGAGAAGAAGATCGAGATCCCGAGCAGCCTTGCATCCAACCAGTACTTCGTCGTTGTCCAGCATCCGATGTACAACGGCCAGTTTGATGCATACGAAGAAAACGGCGTATTCAAGATCCGTAACACCACCACCGGCGGTTCCCAGCAGGGTTCCTTCGTGGTGACCGGTGCAAACAAGCTCCAGGGCTCCCAGGCAGCAGATGCACTGACCAAGATGATTGACTCCTCAAACATCGATGATATCTACACCAAGCTCACCTTCAACGTTGAAGAGGCATGGATCAGAATCAACGCCGTCGGTGACCAGGCAACAGGAACGAAATTCACCATTTCCGGTACCACCAACCTTGCGGTTGATGATCAGGTCCTGGTAGAAGTCAAGTCCTCCAGCTTCGACGTTACAGACAAATCCTCCACCTCCATGACTTCCGGTGTCTCTCAGGCAGTCAAAGTCGTGAAGGGTGACGGAACTGACAACGTATGGTCTGTTGAGATCGACTCGACCAACTGGAAACTTGATGAGTACACGGTGATTGCATCCGGTATTGAGGCAGATGTTTCCACAACGCAGAACTTCAACCTCGTTGAGAAAGTCGTGACCCCGACTCCGACCGCAACTGCAACCGGAGCAACTCCGACCACCACCACTGCACCTGCAACGACTACTCCGACCCAGACTCCGGGATTCGGCGCATTTGTTGCACTCGCAGGACTTGGTGCAGTCGCACTTCTCGTACTCCGCCGCAACTAAGTAGCGTGAAACAAAAAGAGATGAGATCTAAAGCTCAGGAGAAATCCTGAGACAAACAAACTCTCTCTTTTCCCAAGAAAAAATCTCAAGCTCTTTTCAAAAAAATTCAAACACAAAAACATCCCGCACAAAAAAGAAAAAATTATTTCGCCAGCAAATGATTTGCCACCTTAATAAACAAGCACTCCCCCGTCCCCAGCTCATAAAACGTGTCCGCCTTCTTATCGATCTTCGCATCCGCACGCCAGAACTTACACTCTTTACCCATACATCTTTCCTGAGTCAACGGACAAATAATTCCCATGAAACCACCTTTTCTGAAAATATCGAATCACAAAAATAAATCACTTTCGTTTCGCCAAACAAAAAAAGAAAAAAATTAGAAACTGATCATCGACGCCGTGATCATCGTCCCGACCCCATCATCCGTAAACAGCTCCAGAAGCAGATTATGCTCCGCATTCCCGTTCACCACATGCGCACCCTCCACCCCGTGACGGACCGCATTCACACTCGCCTCAAGTTTCGGAATCATCCCGCCGGAGATCGTCCCATCCGCCATCAGAGCATCCACATTCTTCAGCGTCAACCGGTGGAACACCTGCGTCCGCTCCTTATCCATCACACCATCCACATCCGTCAGCGAAATCAGTTTAAACGCCTTCAGCGCCACCGCAATCTCTCCCGCCATCGTATCTGCATTGATATTCAGATCATTCCCTTTCCGATCAATTGCCAGCGGTGACACCACCGGAATATACCCCGCATCCAGAAGCGTCTCCAGAAGCTTCGAATTGATCTCGCGAATCTCTCCAACAAACCCAAGATCAACCTCCTCCTCATGACCGCCCACCATCACCTTCTTCAGCGGCATCTTCTCCGCGATCACCAGACCACCATCATTACCGGAAACACCCACACCATGAGCACCGTTCTTCGCAATCAGGCTCACAATCGCACTACTGATCTTCCCGGCAAGAACCATCTGGGCAATCTCCAGCGTCTCCGCATCCGTCACCCGCAGACCGCCGATAAACTTCGGCTCCTTCCCCAGAGCCTGCATCTTCTGCGTAATCTCAGGGCCGCCGCCGTGCACCAGCACAACACGCATCCCCACATAATGAAGAAGCACCGCATCCTCAATAACCGTATTCATAATCCTCGGATCAACCATCGCATGGCCGCCGAGCTTAATCACAATTGTCCGTCCGTGGAACTTCCGGATGTACGGAAGCGCCTCCATTAACACACTCTGTCGATTCATGTTGTATACTTCCCGTTAATTTCCACATACTTTTCCGTCAGATCGCAGCCCCATGCAACTGCCTCCTTCCTGCCGGACTCAAGCGTAATCGTAAACACCACATGCTTACCCGTCATCGCTGCCTTTGCCTTCACAAGATCCGCCGTGATCTCGCCCTTCTGCACAAGCGGCGTCTCACTCTCTCCCTCACCGATCGAAAGCGACAACTCATCAATCGCGAACTCAACACCGGAATATCCTGCGGCACAGACAACTCTGCCCCAGTTCGGATCCTCACCGTACACCGCACTCTTCACCAGCGGTGACGTGATCACCGCCCGGGCAATTCTCTCCGCATCCTTCTCGCGGCGTGCACCCTTCACCCGGACCTCAAGCATCTTCGTCGCACCTTCCCCATCGGCTGCGATCTGTTTCGCAAGCGAAATGCAGCACTCTTCAAGGGCAGATGCAAACTCCTTCTTCGGCACGTGACCGGCTGCACCGGTTGCCGTACAGAAGAGGGAATCGTTCGTGCTCTCATCGCCGTCCACAACCACCCGGTTCAGACTCCGCTGCACCGCGGTCTTCAGGGCATCGTGGAGATGTTCAGCTGAGATCTCCGCATCGGTGTATACAAAGGAAAGCATCGTACCCATGTTCGGTGCAATCATACCGGACCCTTTGCAGATTCCCGCAACCGTAAATCCTTCACGCTGCACCAGAGCATGCTTCTGCACCGTATCGGTCGTCATGATGGCGGCAGCCGCCGCCATCTCCGCATCGGCAGAGTGGGCAAGCTTTCCCGCAACATCTGTACTCTGGCGGCGGATGAGATCCAGATCAAGATATCTGCCGATAACACCGGTACTCGCAACCCCTGTCTCCTTCTCGGAGATTCCCAGAGCCTCCGCACCGATGGCCGCCATCATTTTTGCATCCTCATATCCGCGTTTGCCGGTGTATGCGTTGGCGCATCCGCTGTTCACAATAACACCTGCAAGCTTCCCGCGCCGGGTACGTTCCGCCATGAGGTTAACAACCGGCGCACGAACCTTGTTGCTGGTAAAAACAGCGGCTCCCGTTCCGGATGCTTTGATAAGTGCAAGGCCGTATTTTCCTTCTTTTACGCCCCATGCGGTGACGCCTTCAACAGCACAGATACTTTGCATATGGATTCCTGTGTACTATATTTGTTCTGAGTATCTTGAATGTTCTTACGGAAACATTCCGGGCATCCGCAGACCCTCGGTTTCCGCGTATCCGCACATGATGTTCATGTTCTGAACTGCCTGACCTGCAGCACCTTTGACGAGGTTGTCGATTGCAGAGACGGCAACGAGCCGGGTACCGTCAGCTTCGAGTTCGAAGTTGATGTCACAGAAGTTTGAACCGCGAACCCCGCCGAGTTTTGCGGTCTGGAGACGGACGAAGGCTTCGTCTTTATAGAAGGATTCATACCGCTTCTTCACCTCCTCTAGGGTTACCGGTTCGTTGAAGAGGATGTGGGCTGTAGTGATGATTCCCCGGATTGCCGGAAGCAGGTGGGGGGTGAAGTAAATCTTCGCGGAAGAACCGAGGAATGCTGCTTCCTGTTTCATCTCCGGCAGATGGCGATGCGTGGTGATTTTGTACGGAGCGATGTTTTCATCGACGTTGGGGTAATGGGTTGTCTCGGAGACGGAGTCACCTGCACCAGAAACACCGCTCTTTGAGTCGTAGATGATTGTGGCAGCAAGATCAGCAACGGGTGCTGCGGCCAGTGTTGCACCGGTCGGGAAACAGCCGGGGTTTGCGACGAAGTCCGCACCGCGGACTTCGTCACGGTGCAGTTCGGGGATACCGTACGGGGCTTTGAAGTATGCGGTATGTTTGACACCGTAGGTTTTTTCGTAGATGTCCTGCGGAAGCCGGTAGTCGGCGGACAGATCAACGGTTTTGATGCCGCGTTCGCGAAGCTGCAATGCATACTGCATTGCGGCGGTATGCGGGACGGCAAGGAAGGCGAAGTCTGCATCGATGTCGTTGACGTCCGGGTTGGTGTAATCGAGGTCGATGAGATTTTTTAAGTGTATGTGGTCTTTGGTTACGGGTGTTCCGGCAAGTTTGCGGGAGGTGGCACAGACGATGTTTGCTTGTGCGTGGGTGAGAAGCAGTCTGATGAGGTCTCCTCCGGCATAGCCGGATGCGCCGACGATCGCGATGTCCATGACTACAGTATGGGTTGCGGAAGAGATTAAATTCTGTTATGGGACGGGAAAAAGAGATGGGTTATTCGGGTTCCCAGCCGGAGTCGTAGATGCTTTCGGGTTCTTCCTGCGGTTTGGTTTCAGCGGGTTTTTCGGAGGAAGGTTGTTCAGGTTTTTGAGGATTGAGGAGTTTTTCTGCGAGGGTTTCAAATTCACCTTTCCGTTCCAGCTGAGCAATGAGCTCCTGTGGGAGTGCGGTGATGCCGTAGCGGGCACCGGTGAATGCTCCGCAGAGGAGGGTGAGGGTGTCGGCGTTGCCGCCGCAGGCGGATGCGTAGGCGAGGAGTTCGTCGGGGATGTTGTAGCGTTTGCAGAGGAATATTGCGAGGGGGAGGGTATGGTAGACAGAGGAGGAGTTGCCGATTGCTGCAAGGGCGTCGTCGATCGGCATGCCGGTTCCTTCGATGCGGATGGCGTTGTTGAGCCGGGCGGTCAGATCCTGATCCATGTTCTGAGCGGCGGTGAGGAGGGCCTGATATGCGGCGGCAATGCTTCCGGTTTCGATGAGTGTATTGAGCAGAAGAGCAAAGCCGAGTGTTGCGGCGTATACGCCGGGGTGGGTGTGGGTGATGCTGCAGGCTTCGAGGAGTTTGGGTGCCATTTCTTTGCGGTCTTTGTAGGCGAGAGCAAAGGGGATGGCGAGAGCAACACATCCGGCGCTGTCGGAGTATACGCCGGATCCGATGAGGTCATCGGTTGTTTTCATGCGTTTGCATGCGGCGTAGGTGGTTCCGTCGGGGTAGCGGAATTTGTTGAGGTTGTAGGTGCGGAGGAGTTCTTTTGCGTAGGTTTCCGGGTCCCAGCTTGCTTCGGCAAGGAGACGGGAGGCAATGAGTATGAGTTGGGAGTCGTCGGTGTACTGGCCCGGGAGCAGGTCGTGATTGGGGTGGCCTTTGTATGCACGTTTGAATCCGAGGGTGACTCCGATGAACCGGCTTACGGTGGTTTCGCCGGGCATGCCAAGGGCGTCGCCGAGTACTGCGCCGAGGAGGCATCCCTTGTATTTGTTCAGCATATATTATTTTATTGGGGTGAAGGGGGTTAATTGTTATGGTGTGTGATTTTTTTTGCAGTTTTTTGTTTGGTAGGATTCAATGTTTGTCAATGGGGAAGGATTCAATTTGTCAGGTTGTTGTTTGTTGTACTTTGTTTGTATGTTTCGGTGAGATTCTGTTATTGCGGGGACAGGCTTCGTTGATCGGTGAAATGGTTTCGTAGTGAAATTCACGAGAATTTGGCGTATTTTTGGATCGAATTTGGTAGGAAGTTTAATGGGAATTTTTTGGAGTTACATTTTTTGGAATTTTTGGATAGTGCTTTTGCGGTTTTTCGAGATTTTCTCGTATAATTATTTTTCATGATTGAATCCTCATTTAGGAGGAATTACATTTGAAAAACATGAAAATAATGGCAGTTCTCGCCGTTCTGCTCGCAGCAGCGCTCTTTGTCGGAGCAGCAGCTGCAGCAGCACCCACTGAGGGCGACAAGACTGTTAACATCACCTATCTTAATGGTAGTGTTGATACACCAATCCCAGCCGATGGCCTGAGTGTCACTGTTGGTGAGAAGGTTACCTTCAATGTGACACAGAACGCATCAGCAGGTGTCAATGTTGACTGGTCTAAGATCACGCTGAACTATACCACAACAGAGGGTTACTGGGATGATGGAATGACCATTAAGAGTGCATTTAGTGCTGCATCCATCGCTCCATTCACCTTCACTGAAGTAGGAACGTATTGGATCGCCGCAGTGAACAGCACTGATTCGAAGTTTAACTCATCCATTGTGAAAGTTATCGTCAGTGATGTTCCGGCAGCAAAGTCTTACGGCCCTGTCTTCGTTAACCAGATGATCAATGCATCAATGTTTGGCCAGAACTCTGACGTAATTCTCTACAAATTAAGCGGAGATGCAAACCCAGCAGTTCTTGACACAATTAAAGTAACAGTCGCTGACATGCGTCTGCTCTCCGAACAGGTCGGCAGCAATACTGGTGTCTGGTACATTGGAAATCCATCCAACAAAGGAGACTATGTTGCAATCTGGTATCCGGAAATCTCTCTGAAAGCAGAGCTGACCACCGGTGCAGACGGTGCAACCTCCGGTGACTCCATTGACGGCAAGACCATCAACAAGAACACTCAGATCTCCTTCATCATTGAAGCAGCCAAACTCGGCGGCGTAAATGTTGGCGGTGCGGGAGAAGCTGGTGTTGCTCAGGCAAAGATCATCTTCAGTACCCCTGTCAGTGGTAAGACCACAACCTTTGGTGTGTACGGCACACCCTCATCAGAGGCAAACTTCATTGGTCTCAATATAACTGATGCTCGGAACATTGCACTCAAGACTGGTGTTTCCGCAGGTCAGAACGCAGCTGCAGGAACCTGGACTGCTCAGGCAGAGTTTACCAGCCCCGGCACATTCTCTGACTACGCAAAGAAATCCAACATGGTATCCTTCACGATTCAGAGCACTACGCTGACCATCACCGCTGCAAAAGACTCTGTCATTCGCAGCAACCCGTTCACCGTAACGATTCAGGGTGACAGCAAGACCAACTACTCTGTCTACATCGACTCTCCGGCAATCAACGAGGTCAACCCGACCCTCCAGCCCGGACAGAGTGGATTCCAGAGCGGATTCGCACCGAGTGAGCTGACGTTTGACACTAACTACAAGATCCTGAACGGTCAGATCAACTACAGCAACTACGCATACCCAATCGGTGGAGTCTTCCAGACTGATGCAAGCGGACAGAGAACAGTCCAGTTCAACACCGCAGACAACACCGAAGACAAGACCTACACGATCAAAGTCTCAGGATTTAATGAAACTGAAAAAGCATGGGATTCTTCCAACTATGACAAAGTAAAGGTCAAAGTCGAGAAGGGAGCAGTAACCATCGCCGCATCCGGTGACGGTTCCTACTACATCGGTGACGAAATCAAACTCACCGGTACCAACACTGACAGTGACACCATCTTCCTGTTCGTAACCGGACAGAACCTCAAACAGAACGGTGTTATTCTCAA
The DNA here is from genome assembly GCF_026891935.1 of Methanocorpusculum vombati. Classification (NCBI taxonomy): domain Archaea; kingdom Methanobacteriati; phylum Methanobacteriota; class Methanomicrobia; order Methanomicrobiales; family Methanocorpusculaceae; genus Methanocorpusculum; species Methanocorpusculum vombati. The sequence goes on from NZ_JAPTGC010000009.1 coordinate 52,098, forward strand.
AGCACTCCCAAGCATGCGCGAAGCATATACCGCAACGAGCGGTGACACCGTAGCTGTCAAGACCGACGACACGTGGGAATACAAGTGGGACACCACCAGAATTGGTGTTGACACTGGCGCATACACTATCTATGCAACCAGCAGACTCACCAACGGTAAATCCTCTGACCCGATCGTGACGACCAGTCCTCTGGGAACAGCATGGGATGCATCCTTTGGTGTTGGAACGATCAATGATAAGTACGTCGCAGTCAAACTTTCCGACTCCGAGTATGCAACCATCTCTGTTAACCTGAAGCAGCCGTTCCTCTCCGCAGTCCCGTCCAGCACGGTCATTGCACAGGGCGACAAACTCTACATCACCGGAACAGCAGAAGGAAACCCGAGCACTCTGAAGATGTTCATCTTCGGCCCGAACTACTTCGCGGATGAATCCATCACCGTGAATGACGATGGATCCTACGAGAAGAAATTCGATATTCCGTCGGATCTTTCCTCGAACCAGTACTTCGTCGTCGTTCAGCACCCGATGTACAACGGTCTCTTCGATGTAGAACTGAAGGACGCGGGAGACTACACGTACTTCTACATTAACAACAAAACCACTGGTAACCTTGCAGGTACCCAGGGTTCCTTCATCGTAAAGGGAGATAACAAGCTCCAGGGCTCTCAGGCAGCTGATGCTCTGACCAAGATGATCGATGATGCAAACATCGATGATATCTACACGAAGCTCACGTTCACCGTTGCAGCACCGTGGATCAGAATCAACAACCCGGGAGACCAGGCAATGGGATCCAAATTCACGATTACGGGTACCACCAACCTCGCAATCAATGACCAGATCCTTGTTGAAGTGATGTCCTCATCCTTCACCGCAGTTGACAAGACCTCTACCTCCACCACCTCCGGTGTCTCACAGGCAACGAAGGTTGTTGCAGGTGACGGTACTGAAAATGTATGGTCCATCGAAGTCGACTCCACCAACTGGAAGCTTGACGAGTACACCATCAAAGTCAACGGTATCGAAGTCGATGTCTCTACCACGACCAACTTCAACCTCGTTGAGAAAGTTGTGACCACGACTCCGACCACCGCTGTACCGACCGGTGCAACCCCGACTGCAACCACTGCAAAGCCGACCGAGACCCCGAAGACTCCGGGATTCGGCGCATTCATTGCACTCGCAGGACTTGGTGCAGTAGCACTCCTCGTACTCCGCAGAAACTAACTGCGTGAAACAAAAAGAGATGGGATGTAAAACATCTCAGGAGAAATCCTGAGACACAACAACTCTCTCTTTTCAGAAAAAAACACAGACCTCTTTTGCTCTCTTGTACGAACTCTCTCCTCTCGTACAATATCATCCTGTACTACCATCCAGTACCCCACCATATCCAATATGCCGTGTTAAATATACACAACGTCAAAAAATTACCTATATAACAGTCTTAAAGTATCTCTAAAAGAACAATATCGGGGAATAATTATAACTCAAGACAACCTATCAGAAAGAGATGACACAAAGTACCTCTCCTTCCATACAAACCCTCACCATACTCCCCGGCACCACCCGCACCGGAGACCCCGAAAACTTCACCGAGATCACCATCCGTCCGGGGGACACCATCTCCATCGTCGGACCGACCGGCTCCGGCAAAACCGCATTCATCAACGACATCGAAGTCTTCGCACAGGGCGACACCATCACCAAACGAAAAATCCTCGTCAACGGATCAGAACCCGCCGACGACCTCGTCCGTGACCCCGCCAAAAAACCCATTGCCATGATCACCCAGAACACCAAATGCCTCGCCGACCTCACCGTCGAAGAATTTCTCACCATGCACCTGCGTTCCCGCAAAATGGAAAACATCGGCATCGTCGACGACGCAATCGATCTCGCCAACCAGTTCACCGGCGAAAAAATCGCCGGATGCATGCGCATGAGCTCCCTCTCCGGCGGTCAGACCCGCAGCCTCTTCGTCGCCGACGCTGTCAGCATCTCCGACACCCCGATTATTTTACTTGATGAAGTCGAAAACGCCGGCATCTTCAAAGACCGCGTCATCGAAATCCTGCGGGAAAAACACAAAGCCATCATCTTCGTCACCCACGACCCCTACGTCGCCCTCCTCACCGAAAAACGGATCGTCATGAAAGGCGGCGCCGTCGAAAAAATTCTCACCCCGGGTGACGAAGAACGGGACGCACTCACGCAGATAGCAAAGATGGACGCCGACATGATGAAACTGCGGGAACGCATCCGCTCCGGGGAGCTCCTCAGTGCCCGGAGAGTCGAAGCATGAACGTCCGGCTCATCGCAATCGCCGGACCGCCGAGTGCCGGCAAGACCGCGGTTGTCAAACAGATCATCCGGAACCTCGGCCCCGCAAAAATCGCCTACCTCAAGATCGACGTCGTACAGGCATGGGAAGACGAAGAACTTGCCGCAGAGTTCGGCATCCCCACCAAAAAAGTGTACTCCGGTGACATGTGCCCCGACCACATGGGTATCATGGTCATCCGCGACGCCCTCCTCTGGGCGGACAAACTCGGCGCCGAATACCTCCTCTACGAAAGTGCCGGCCTCTGTCTGCGATGTACTCCGTACACCGTCAACTCCCTTGGAATCTGTGTTCTTTCCGCCGTCTCCGGTACTCATGCCCCACTGAAAATGGCGCCCATGATCGCCCTCGCCGACGTTGCCGTCGTCACCAAAATTGATCTCGTATCCCAGGCCGAGAAGGAAGTCTTCCGCGAAGGAATCCGTCAGGTAGCCCCCAAGATCGACATCGTCGAAACCAACGCCATCCAGGGAACGGGCATGCGCTACCTCATGCAGGTCATCGAACAGATGGAACCTGCAAAAAGTGAAAAAGACACCCTTCGCGGAGTTCCGCCGCTCGGCGTCTGCACCATCTGCATTGGCAAAAAAGAAACCGGCTGGCAAGAACACTTCGGAGTCATACGCCCGCTCGCCGCACCCGACAACCTCTACCGGGGTGAATAGATGATCTGGACACCACCCGGAAAGAACTGTGGTGCCTGCGGTTCCTGCGGCCTTGAGGCCGCATATACCGGAGTGGATGTAACCGGCGCACCGTACGACTTCATCATCACCGCATTCCCCGGTGAACCGTCGGCACGAAAGATCGTCCTGCCTTTCCGGCCCGATCTCGTCGAAACACTCGGCATCACTGCCGGGGACATCGTCACCGGCAGACCAACCGGTGCCGGCTGCCCCGTTCAGCATGTGATCAAAGTCCTTGAGGCCGACCCTGTCTCCGGTCTCATCACTGGTCACGTTGTCGGTCCCGCATTTGCACGGGGAAACAGCGACGTCATTGACCTCAGGCACTATCATATGATAGGCTTTGAAGGAGTCGCAACCGTCGTCCGAAAAACACCGGAGTTCGGTCTCCGAATGCCGTTTCTTCCCGGTGTCTGCATGATGCACCGGACACATACCGGCGTTGTCAACATGATCATGCAGAAATCCTACGGACTCCATGTGAGAGTAGAGGGGGTCGTGATTCTATGAAATCCATTGAAAATATCAATACAAAAATTTCTGCGGGCACGGCAGTTGTCTGGACCGCATCCGAGTTCAAGAAACATATCCGTGCAGGAGATACGATAACACCAGAGGATGTCGATGTCGTCACCTGCGGAACATTCGGTATTATGTCCGGCACCGCAGCTGTCCTTGCCTTCCAGGCAGCCCCAGCGGGTTCGTTTACCCGTGCCCGACATATGACACTGAACGGAATTCCGGCACACATCGGCCCGTGCCCAAACGAGAGCAATGGCCACGTGGACGCCATGGTCTACGGTACCGCACAGTCAGATCGCCCCGGTTACGGCGGCGGTCATCTGTTTGCAGATCTCGTCGCAGGAAAATCCGTCGAGGCGATGATCGAAACCGACACCGGAACAATCACCAGACAGATCACCCTTGCTGAGATGTCCTCGGCAAAGATGATCGTCACCCGCGGCGCCTTCAAAAATTATCAGGCCTTCGTGAACCCGGGAGGGGACGCGATCACCACGATCTTTTCCGTTCTGCCGATGCAGGGAAACATGCGGGAAGCAACCTTTTCCGGATGCGGTGAGATAAATCCGCTGGAAAATGATCCGGACCTCCGGTATCACACTCCCGGAACTGTGGCGCTGGTCAACGGTGCGCCGGGTGTCATCCTCGGTACCGGCACGCGGACCTCCGCGGCAAAACCCAATCTCTCCCTCGCCGCCGATATGCGGCAGATGGATCCGAATCTCATGGGCGGATTCAAAATGGTATCCGGATGTGAGTGTCTCACCTCGGTTGCGACCGCGATTCCTGTGACGGATAGCGCCGCGATTGCGGCGCTGTCTGTTCTTGATGAGAACATATCTCTGCCGGTTGCAAACGTTGCGAACCGGACCGCGTTTGATACCGCGACCTATGCCGATGCGTGGAGCGGGGATGCCCGCGTCCGTGCCGCTCCGGATAACTGCAAAACTCCGGACTGCACCCGGTGCCGCGACCTCTGTCCCCGCGAGGCGATACGGTCTGACCTGACGATTACGAAATCCTGTATGGGGTGCCTGACCTGTGTTGCGGTCTGTCCCGATCACGTCTTTTCGGCAAAGACCGGATCGCTTCACACCGCGTCCGGTAGTATTCCGATTGTGCTGCGGCAGTCCGACCGGGTTCGGGGAGAACTTGCAGCACGGCTGCTGCGTGACAGAATACGAGCCGGCAGCTGGAAACTCGGAGGCGGTGTCTGATGGGTGACTACACGCTTCGCTGTGTTGCCGGGGGCGAGAGCCTGCCGGAACGGTATACGCTTTCCTGTAAGGAACATGCCGGTCTCATCCGGACGGAGTATGCGGCACGGCAGTTGACCGTCCGCCCGGAGCTGCCGGGAATGTTCCGGTACCTCGACTGGCTGCCGGTTCACGGGACGCTCCCTACCCAAACGCGTCCGGTAACGTTCCGCAGTGAGTCACTCTGCCACGAGCTTGGTCTGCCGAATCTCTGGGTGACGTTTACGGGTTACTATCCCGAACGGGAATGTTTTGTTGCGACGGGGTCGTTCAAGGAACTTGAGGCGCTGCCGACCACCGTTCGCCTCGCCGAGAATGGCGGGGGTACGCTGGTCGTTGCATCCGCCGGAAACACGGGCCGGGCGTTTGCCCAGATGGCAGCGGAGTTCGGGACACCGGTTATTATTGTGGTGCCGGAGACGTCGGCGAAGAGTCTCTGGACGGTGACGGAGCCCAAACAGCCGGACGCGATCAAACTGATCACGGTCCGGGGTGATTATACGGATGCGATTGCGGTTGCAAACCGTATCACGGAGCGCCCGGGATATCTGCCGGAGGGCGGGGCGAAGAATGTCGCCCGCCGTGACGGTATGGGAACGGTGATGCTGGATGCGGTGGTGACGATTGGACGCATGCCGGATCATTATTTCCAGGCGGTGGGTTCCGGTACCGGCGGCATTGCGGCATGGGAGGCTGCAATGCGGCTTGCAGCCGACGGGCGGTTCGGCAGTGAGGTGCCCCGGCTGCATCTTGCACAGAATCTGCCGTTTGTTCCGATGGTGCATGCCTGGAAGGAACGGCGTGCTCTGCTGCTCGAACGGGATATGCCGGATGCGGCAGAGGCGATTGCGCAGGTGTCGGCGCCGGTTCTGACGAACCGGGCGCCGCCCTACAGTATGCCGGGCGGGGTGTTTGAGGCGATGATGTACTGCGGCGGCGATATGTATGCCGTCAGCAATGCGGACGCGAGGGATGCGGGACGCCTCTTCTCCGATGCGGAGAATGGTATCGATCTGGATCCGGCTGCGGCGGTTGCAACCGCTGCACTGATCTCTGCGGTCAACTGCGGAGCAGTTGACCGCAGGGATACGATTACGCTGAACATCACCGGCGGCGGGTATGCACGGGTTCGTGAGGAACGCGGTGTCTTCCCAGTACCGGTGACGGCAACGGTGCATGCGGATGAGGTGCCGGAGGTATGAACGAGGAGATTGTGCTCCGCGTTCTTGCGGAGCAGGGTATTGATCTTGTTGCGTCGCTGCCGTGCGATAAGAACAAGCGGCTGACGGCTCTGTTGCCGACGAAGTTTCCGGTGATGGATCTGGCCCGTGAGGAGGACGGCGTGGGAATTTGTGCGGGTGCGTATCTCGGAGGCAGGAAACCGGTGATGTCGATTCAGAGTTCGGGTCTGGGGAATATGCTGAATGCGCTGATGTCGTTGTCACGGGTGTATTCTCTGCCGCTGCCGATTCTTGCAAGCTGGCGGGGTGTCTGCAATGAGGCTATCTGTGCGCAGATTCCGTTCAACGAGCCGCTGCCGAAGCTTCTGGATGTGTACGAGATTCCGTACCGGATCTTTTCGACGGGTGAGGATCTGGAAGGGCTTGGTGAGGTGATCGCCGGAGCGTATGAGGGTCACACTCCGTACGTTGCGCTGATCAAGCCGTCGTGCTGGGAGCCGCAGGAACCGGTTGAGATTGTGTATCCGCTGCGGGAAGCGCCGGCGCGGACGATGGCACTTCCGGGGTATGGAAGGCCGGAGATGAAACGGCTGGATGCTATCCGGGTGGTTGCGGAGTTTGCGGATGCGGATACGGTTCTTGTTTCGAATATTGGTGTTCCGTCGAAGGAGCTGTATGCGTCGAAGGATCGGGCGGGGAATTTCTATATGCTGGGGAGTTATATGCAGGCGTCGGCGATTGGTCTCGGCTGTGCGGTTGCGATGCCGGAAAAACGGGTGGTGGTGATCGACGGAGACGGGAGTCTTTTAGGTTCTGCGGTACTGCCGGTTGTGGCTGCAGCGGGGTGTTCGAATCTGACGATTGTGGCTCTTGATAACGGGACGTTCGGGAGTACGGGGAATCAGATGAGTCCTGCGTATGCGACGGCGGACTTGGGGTTCCTTGCTCTTGGGGCGGGGATTGCTTCGGTTGAGCGGGCGTGTTCTGCGGAGGAGCTGCGGGATGCTCTGGAGCGGGGAACGCGGTTTGTGCATGTGCTTCTTGCGCCCGGAAATTCTGCGTCGCCGAATATTTCATTGTCCCCGGCGGAGATCCGGGATCGGTTTATGCGGTTCTGCCGTGAGTGAGCGGGCAGAATTTTTTTTGAAATTTTTTTCTTCCCTTTTTTTGATTGGAAGTTTTTTTGAAAAGAGCTTGAGATTTTTTTCTGAAAAGAGAGAGAGTTGTTGTGTCTCAGGATTTCTCCTGAGATGATGTACATCTCACTCTTTTTGTTTCACGCAGTTAGTTTCTGCGGAGTACGAGGAGTGCTACTGCACCAAGTCCTGCGAGTGCAATGAATGCGCCGAATCCCGGAGTCTGGGTCGGAGTAGTCGTTGCGGGTGCAGTGGTGGTGGTCGGAGTTGCTCCGGTTGCAGTTGCGGTCGGAGTCGGGGTCACGACTTTCTCAACGAGGTTGAAGTTGGTCGTGGTGGTTACATCGACTTCGATACCAGATGCCTTGATAGTGTACTCATCGAGTTTCCAGTTGGTAGTATCAACTTCAACAGTCCACGTGTTGTCGCCACCATTTCCTGCAACAACCTTGGTGGTCTGAGAGACACCGGAGGTGGTGGAGGTGGAAGTCTTGTCAACTGCGTTGAAGGAAGAAGATACAACCTCAACAAGGATCTGATCATCAACTGCAAGGTTGGTGGTACCAGTGATCGTGAACTTGGATCCCAGTGCCTGGTCTCCCGGGTTAACGATCTTGATCCATGGCTCGGCAACAGTGAAGGTCAGCTTGGTGTAGATATCATCAATGTTGGCAGAGTCAATCATCTTGGTGAGTGCGTCTGCTGCATTGGATCCCTGAAGCTTGTTGGTACCTTCGACAACGAAGGATGCCTGCAGACCTGCGGTTCCTGCAGTAGTGTTACCGAAGTTCTTGATTTCGAGGGTTGTGTAAACTGAGCCAAGTTTGTCGGGGACAACCTCATTCTGGTTGTCGTAGTAGACCTGCTTCACATCAATTTCGTTGTTGTACATCGGGTGTTCAATGACAACGAAGTACTGGTTGGATGCCCACTCGGATCCGATGTCGAGTTTCTTTTCGTAGGTTCCATCATCTTCGACGGTGATGGATTCTCTCTGGTACTTGTTCGGACCAAAGATATAGAGCATCAGGGTGCTCGGGTCGCCTTCTGCGGTTCCACGGATGTAGATCTTATCGCCTTTTGCGACAATAGTTCCGGATGGGACTGCGGAGAGGAACGGCTGTTTCAGGTTGACGGAAACGGTTGCATACTCGGAGTCAGAGAGTTTGACTGCATAGTAGGTAGTTGTATCGCCTACAACGACTTTCTTACCGTATTCGGTAACACTGGTTTCTGCATCGCTGGATGCTTTACCATTCGTCAGGATGCTGGTTGCATAGATTGTGTATGCACCGGTGTCAAGTCCGCACTTTGAGGTGTCCCACTTGTATTCCCAGGTGTTGTCAGTCTTGACAGCAATCGGGTTTGCGTTGTAGAGTGCTCTGGATGCGGTTGCTTCTTTGTTTGCAACTTCTTTCAGCTGAATACCATCAACAGCAAGGTTCGGACCGGTAATGAACAGGAAGATGTTGCTACTGTCAGTGTTGGTACCGGTGAGTTTAATCTCTTCACCGATGTAGTAAGAACCATCACCGGATGCAGTGACGGTTACTGCTCCTTTTTCGACTTTGATCTTTACGGAGTCGTAATCGGTTACGTCTGCATTGTTGTAAACTTTGACGGTGTAGGTCTTGTCTTCGGTGTCACCTGCGGTGTTGTACTGGACAGTGCGCTTTCCGCTTGCATCTGTCTCAAAGAGACCGTAGGTGTACTTACCGTTCTGGATAAGAGCAGAGTCACCCATCTTGCCTTTGACATCGCTGCTGATTCCGGTTACATCCTGCTGACCACTCTGGGAGGGCTGGAGGTATGGGTTGATGTCAGAGCCGCTAATGCCATCAAGGTAGATTGCATACTTGGCGTTTGCTTTGCCACCGATAGTGACCGTGAACGGGTTGCTGCGAACAACAGAGTCCTTTGCTGCAGTTACGGTGAGCGTGTCACTCTGGAGCGTGAAGGAGATCGTGTTGGATTTGTCAGCATAGTTCTTGAAGTAGTCCGGTGCGGAGAATTCTGCCTGAGCGGTGTAGGTTCCGGCTGCGGCGGTTGATCCGGCTGCGGAGAAGTTTGCGAGAACTTTTACTGCATTAATCTTGACGTCTTTGTAGTCGGCGTCTCCAAACTGGGTGGTCTTACCTCCTGCCGGAGTGGTAAAGACAATCTTTGCGGTTGCAAGGGTTGTTGCATAGCTGGTTCCGAGTTTCGGGGCTTCGATGAGGAAGCTGACCTTGGTGTTTTTGCCAACGGTCTTTCCATCGATGGAGTCACCCTCGGTTTCACCGTTTTCCCCAGTTGTGAGCTCTGCTTTCAGGCTCAGTTCAGGATACCAGATGTTGATGACCGTGTCGTCCCCGCCAGTTGTAGAGTATGCACCGTAGTTTCCTTTGACGACTGAGTCAAGGAGGTTGAAAATACCATTTTCACCGCTAATGACGTTGACGACCTGGGACTTGCCGATCTCGTCTTTGTACATCGTCAGCGTTGTTGCACCATCACCTGTGTCAATAACCTGATAGACGAATGCATTCGGTGCGCTTGCAATTGGTGCAGGGGCAACTGAGACAGCATTTACGGTAGTAACTGAGGCTGCGTCACATGTTGCCAGGTATGGGGTAGCACCGGATGAAGTACCAACACCTTTCAATGCAATTGTGATCGTACCTGCAGATTCAAATGAACCTAATTCAACGAGTACTGCATTTGTAGAGGTATCTACCGTAACTTCTTTTTCTACTGGGGTGGTTGTACCCAGTGTCGCGATTACCGTTGCGAAAAGGCCAGTGGTAGCGGCGGGTTTCTGACCGTTGACCGTTGCGTTGAGCTTAACGGTTACGTCCTTTCCAACTGCGACCACGGAGGGAACATCCTCAAATGCAAGCTGTGCTACAGTGATGTTCTTCGCACTATCCAGAACTCCATCACCCACGGAAAGGGGGGCTGCAGATGCAGTAAAGTTTCCAGAATAGGTCAGTATATAGTTCTGGGCAGTTCCATTCAGAATTGGATCGCCCGCAATGACTTTGTGAGTCGTTGCATCAAATGGATAGAGGTCATCTCCCTGTGTTGTACCTGAAATGGTGATATTTTCACCAACAAAGGCATATCCATCCGCAGCAACCACTCTTGCGTCGGCTGCGGAAACCGCACCCACACAAAGCGCTGTTGCGAGCAGAACGGCGAGAACTGCCATTATTTTCATGTTTTTCAAATGTAATTCCTCCTAAATAAGGATTCAATCAAAAAATCTGAAAATCCCAAAAAATAACAAAATCCAACAAAACACCGAAGATCACCCCCAATAAACCAGACAAATTTCCCATACCAATTGAAAATCCTTTCAAAAAAACAGCAGAAACAACACAAAATTTAAAAACAATCTCTTTCAGCAATCGACGAACACCCCAAAATCAGGTACAACCAGATAGTAGCAACAGGGCACACAAAGTACCACACACGCAACCCCCAAAATATTGAATCCTACCAAAACCACAGATTGAATCCTACCAAACGCCGAACGAGACAAGAGCATCATCCGCATATCTATATCCCCGACGAAAAACACACTATATTATATGTACTGGTACGGGTCGGGAACCGACATCTCAACAGACCCAGCAGAGGTTGCTGCACGACTGCGGGCAGTAAAAACCGATATGACGGCGTACGTTCCCTGCGACTGGCGGCAGGCGCAGCAGCTTGGTCTTGTCCGGGATCGGCAGGAGTACCTCGAGGCTGTCCGGCGGGTCACAATCTACATGGCCGAAGAGGGAATTGCGGCTGCGTCGCAGGAGAAGGATGTGGAGCTTCTGCAGATGGTGCGGACGCTTGATGAGATGGATACGGTGATCAATCTCCTTACGGAGCGGCTGGTTGACTGGTATATTTCCATCACGCCGTCGTTTTCCCGTAAGTACCGGGGTTCGGGAGCGGGCGCTGCCCGGCTTTTGCCGATGATCGGGAAGAAGGGGACGGAGCCGATGAAGAAGGTTGCCAAAGAGATTTTGTCGATGTCTGCGGCGCGGACGAGTCTGATGAAGGAGGTTTCGCATAAGGCGGTTGTGGTGATTCCGAATATGAGTGCGCTGGTGGGCGGTCTGGTGGCCGCCCGCCTGATGTCGCGGGCCGGGGGGCTTGCGGCGGTTGCGCGGATGCCGGGGTCGTCGATTCAGGTGATTGGTGCGGAGGGGGCGCTGTTTTCGCATATCCGGACGGGGACGCCGTCGCCGAAACACGGTATCGTGTTTCAGCACCGGCGGGTGCATAATGCGCCCCGCGAGGTGCGGGGTGCGGTGGCGCGTGCACTTGCGGCGAAGCTGGCGATTGCGGCACGGCTGGATTATTTCCGGGGGGAGCTTGATGCGGTGTTTGTGGATGCGGCGAATGCGCGGATTGACGGGTTGATGGGGACGGGCACAGGGACCGAGCCGATGAAAAAGGAGGTGCGGAAGTGATTTCGATTGACGGGACGCTGGTGTCGAGAGGGGAAGGCGGGGTATACGGGGAGCGGATGATGGGGGAGTTCCGGGTGTGGGATCCGTACCGGAGTAAGTTTGCGGCGTTGTGGTATCTGGATGGTTCGACGGATTTGCCGGAGGGTGCGGTGGTGCTGTATCTTGGTGCGGCGAACGGGACGACGGTTTCGCATGTGGCGGATTATGCGGAGGCGGTGTATGCGGTGGAGTTTGCGCCGCGTCCGATGCAGGATCTGCTGGTGGTTGCGAGGAAGCGGAAGAATATTGTGCCGATTTTTGGGGATGCGACGCAGCCGCAGCGGTATGCGCCGCTGGTAGAGGCGGTGGATCTGGTGTATCAGGATGTGGCACAGCCGAATCAGGCGGCGATTGCGATCCGGCATCTGCCGTTTTTGCGGTCGGGGGGACGGGTGATTCTGATGCTGAAGACGCGGAGTGTGGATGTCCGGAAGTGTCCGGAGGAGGTGTTTGCGGATACGTGTGCGGAGCTGGAGGCTGCGGGGCTGCGGGTTGTCGCGGCGGTGTGGCTTTTGCCGTATCATGCGGATCATGCGGCGATTGTGTGTGAGCGGGTGTGAATACTGTTTTATATTTTTTTGACGTAGTAGTGGTATGAGCCGGTTGGTGTTTAGTCCGTTGTCGATCTGGTTTTTGCTGGGTTTGATTCTGTTGGTTGTGGTGGGGTTGCCGTTGTTGTTTTTGGGGGTGATTGGTGCGGCGTTGTCGCGTCTTGGTTTTAGTTTCTGGGTGGTTGTGCTGTTGCTTGTGGTGATTGTGGTGGGGAGTTTTGTGAATGTGCCGCTGTGTACGATGCGGCGAGGGGAGGGGAGGGTGCGGAGGCCGCGTGGGCAGTATGCGCCGTCGATGTATGATCGGATGTACCGGACGGATCGGTGGGAGTGTGAGGATGAGTGCGGGATGGCGGTTTCGGTGAATCTGGGGGGAGCGGTTGTGCCGGTGTTGATTTCGGTGTATTTGATTGGTCTGGTTGTTATGGGGGAGGTTGCGGGGGGCGAGTGGTTTTTGGTGCGGGTGGCTGCGGCGGTTGGTGTGGTGAGTGTGGTGATGTTTTTTGCGGCACGGCCGGTGCGGGGGATTGGTGTTGCGACGCCGTTGTTTGTGGGTCCGCTGGTGACGGTTGCGGTGTCGCTGATGTTGTGCGGGGGGTTTGGGCTGCCTGCGGCGATGATGGGGTTTGTTGCGGGGACGCTGGGGACGCTGATTGGTGCGGATCTTTTGCACTTGCGGGAGGTTTATGAGGGAGGTTGCGGGATGTTGTCGATCGGGGGTGCGGGGACGTTTGACGGAATTTTTCTGACGGCGATTGTTGCGGCGCTTCTGGCGTCGTTTTGATGGTTTGCGAGATATGTTTTTGTTGATGGTGGTGGACTGTCAGCGTGATGAATGAGAATCGTTATGTTAATTAAGGTTTGATGCGTATTTAGTAAGGCAATATAGCCCGTTAGTGTAGTGGTCAATCATGGGGGACTCTGGATCCCTCGACAGCAGTTCGAATCTGCTACGGGCTACTTCTTTTATGTGATTGTGTTCAATCTTATTATGCTATGAAGGTTATTCGTGCGCCGAGTCTGGGTCGTGCTCATGAGCTTGTTGTCCGGTATATTTTGCAGAGTGGTTCGTTTCTGCGGACGGAGAATGGGGAGGATACGATTGAGACGGATGAGGTGTGTCTGCGGGTGGAGACGCCGCTGGCCGCTCCGATGAGTTCTCCGTGTTCGCGGTTTAAGGAGTCGTTTTTGGATTCGTATGCACATAATCTGTTGTTCGGGTCGGATGCGGTGTTTGAGTATGATTATCACGGGCGGTTGTTTGATTGGGGGTGCGGGTTGTGCGATGGGGAGGGGGAGGTGCATTGTGATCAGGTGCGGTATATTGTTGAGAAGTTGCGGGAGTCGCCGGAGTCGCGGCGGGCGGTGGGGGTTACGTGGTGTCCGCCGGTTGATGGGCGGCTGGGGGATTGTCCGTGTTTGCAGTTGGTTCAGTGTGTGGTGCGGGAGGGGCGTCTGGATATGAAGGTGGTGTTCCGGAGTAATGATATGTTGTCTGCGGCGGGGGCGAATATGTTTGCGCTGGCGCGGTTGCAGGAGTTTGTGGCGGGGGAGGTGGGGGTTGCGGTGGGGGCGTATACGCATGTTTCGCTGGTGCCGCATATTTATTTCCGTCGGGATGCGGCGGATATTCTTCCGTTTTGTCAGGAGGGACGAGCGTTTACGCCGGACGAGATGGTGTGCCGGGCGTGCGGGGGCTGTGCGCTTGCACGACGGTAATTTTTTTTGAATTTTTTTGGAAAAGAGCGGGGATGTTTTTTTTCAAGGTGGTGTGTACATATAGCCGGACCTTGTCGGGGGTGACGTGGGGAGTTCTATCATAATGTACATCCGGTGATGGGTGATGTACACGGTGAGAGACGGTACGGGTATATGCTTCCACTTTGGCCAACAGTGTTGCTGTTGGTTATTGTATAATGTTACGTGAAATGATATGTAACTTTGGGTCGGGGCAATGGGGTTGGGTGTTCTGAGTGTTGATGGGGAAGGCACTATTATAGTAGTGCGGGCGGGGAGTTGTCCATATGTCATACGTATGGTGTGCGGGGGGTTGCGCCGGATGTGATGTGACGGGAAGATTCCGTAGATTTTTCCGGAACGTTTTTTTTTCTGGACATTGTAGGTGAGTGAGTGGTGAATGGGTAGGAAGAAAAAAAAACGCAGATAACGCAGATGCGCCTAATGGCGCTGCTTCGCTCATCGCATTTGCTCTTCGTCGCTCGCCATCCCGTCCGAGCGGACGGGTGGCGTTGCTATCGCAAGCGCGACGGCAAATGCTCGCGAAGCTCCCACTCATCCCTTATCCTGCACCAGCTTCGCGAGCATTTTTAGCTGCGTTTGCGACAGCAACGAGCAGCCGCCCGATTCCGGGCGGGCGAGAGCAGCGTTAAGAAAATGCGATGAGCGAAGCAGCGGCGCGAAGCGACGCATCTGCGTTATCTGCGTTTTTTTCCTACTCACTCACCTACAATGTCCAGAAAAAATTTACTAAATACTTTCGTCACATCACATACACAAGAGTGTTGGTACGGAGCACATTTTTTTGTGTGTGAGGGTGTGTGCGGGATTTTTTTCAAAAAAAATTTTCCGCGAGAGAAAAAAATCGTTCGGAGAGAGCTGCGGTCGGAAAGATTTTCCCGCACGGGGTCGAATAGAGAAGGGAGTGTGCGGCGGGTCAGTATGCGGTCTGCCCTCCGTTGTTTGTCGAAGGATTTTTCAACAAAAAATCAAGGGGAGGAGGGGTAAGATGAGGATCATTTTCTTGCGCTGTTCGGTGTTTTTTGCGATGTTCCGATCGCTAACCCTACCAAATGTAGGATTTAACCTTTTTTGACCACAAAGCCTATTATACCCCATGCACAAATATCAAAGCATATTCCGTTGATCGGAGTATAACCCTTGCAGAATGATTATTCGACATCTGTCGAATGTCACGTATTGCATGTATCACATGCAGAAAATTAAATCCTAATTTAGGAGGAATTACA